>JBKEBM010000004.1:0-7904 GCA_047973165.1 Chthoniobacterales bacterium | reverse complement strand
TTGGTGGGAGTTGCAAAAAGCGGGCCGAAGCCGATGTAGTCGGGTTGCTGAATCACTGCATCCCGGGCCTGCTGCAGTGAGTGAGTGGAGAGGCCGACTATTTTGTCGGGGCCGATTTGCTGACGGACTTCTGCAACGCGGAGGTCGTCCTGCCCGACGTGGACTCCGTCGGCTCCGCTGTCGATGGCGAGTTGCGGGTGATCGTTTATGATGAAAGGAATTCCTGCATCGCTACAAATCGTGGCGAGCTCAGAGGCGAGGGGGAGCAGGGCTTTTGGATTCTGTTTTTTAGCCCGGAGCTGGATGATCCCGACGCCTCCGGCGAGCATGGCCTGGGCTGTGGCCGGCACGTCTGCTTCGCTGACATAAGACAGGTCGAGGATGCCGTAGAGGAGGGCTGTTTCCAGGGAGTGGGATATACTCATTTCCTGCAAAGGACATCGACGACCCGGTCCATTTCTTCGATTGTATTATAAAAATGCGGGCTGAAGCGCAGCCACTGTTGTCCGGATTTTTCGGAGCGCAGGGAGGCGATGATCCCGTTTTTTTCCAGTCGGATAAATTCTTCGTCCGGCGGTCGGTTTGTATGCCGTGCTGTGAGGATGCCACTGCGTAAGGGTTCGTTTTTGTCGGGCGAAAGAAAAATATACCCGTCCTCTCGCAGGCGATCTTCCAGATGGTCGCGAACTTTTAAAATCTGTTCGGAGACTTTGTCCTGGCCGTGAGCCTGGATCATCTTCAGGCTGGCGATCATGCCGTAGATTCCGGAGATATTCAGCACACCGGGTTCGTAACGCTGAGCGGAATCAACAAACTTGATTTCTTCCTGCGTTATAAAATCGGGCGACTTGACGTTCCATGCTCCGAGAAGGGTGGGGCGGCAGGTCTCAAAATGCTTGCGAGCGACATAGACGATTCCGATAGCGAGCGGGCCAAGCATCCATTTGTGGGCGTCTGCGCTGAGGAAATCGACGTGCCGAGCCGACGTTTCAAAGGCACCAATCGTCTGAATAGCATCGAGGGAAAATAAAATTCCGCGTTCGTGCAGGAGTTGGCCGATTTGGTCCACATCGATGCGCCAGCCCGCCAAAAAGTGGCAGGAGGCCAGGGCTACAAGGCGTGTTTTTGGTGTGAGCGCAGCCTCGACAAGCTCGGTAGTGATATGACCGATGCGATCGGGCTGCAAAAAACGGACCTTTACGCCGCGGCGCCCCAGCTCAATCCACGGGTAGGCATTGGCCGGATAGTCTGCCAGATAAACCAGGACTTCATCGCCGGGTTGCCAGTCGATTCCGTTTGCAAAAAGGCTCAGGCCCAGAGAGGTAGGGCCGAGCAGGGCGACTTCGTCTGCCTGAGCACCAATGACCTGGGCGGCTGTGGCCCGGGCACGTTGGATATCGCGCAGGACATCGCCAAACTCCTGATGCTGAAAACAACTGGCCCGGGTGTGCTCCTGAATGGCATCTGCCGCACATTTCGAGAGCACCGTGACACCTGCATGTCCCAAAAAAACACATTCGGAGGAAACGGGAAAAGCCGCCTGGCGTTCAGCCTCATTTTTAAAAAAAGGTGAGGCCGACATCAGTGTTGTGGCCCCTTGCTGTGAGCCTCTTCGATAAGTTCCCAGAAGCCGCCGGCTTTGGAGAGGGCTTCATCTTCTTCGGCCATGGGGAGGTTTGAGCGAAAGAGGAAATCGCGAATAGTGTTTTTGTGAAGGACGCGATGGATTTGCAATCCCTCGTCACGCTGGCTGAAGTAAATCCGATAATCTTTTGTGCGGTAGCGCAGGAGTTTGTGCCCCTCGCGTGCCACGCGGCCAAAGCGTTCGTCACTTTCGAGATTCTCCAGGTCTTCCGGCAGAAACTGAAATTCTGACAGAAGGTCGAGCTGAAGTTCTTTGGGTAAGCCTGCCATTTCGGCAGCACTGATTTCATTAAAAATAACCTGAATCACAACCCTGAAAAATTAGCCGCCCGACTTCAGGAGTGGCAACGATTTTTATTGAGAGAAAAAAATTACTTCTCCGGCTGCTACGGTATTATTTTCTGATGCTGGCAGCTTTTTCGCAACGTGAGCGAACGAATAAAGCAGCCATCCTCGAAGTCAGCAGTAAAACGCCCGAAGGCTCCGGCACTGTTGCGACGTAACTGTAACTGCCTCCCCCGTCGGTGTAGATGCCGAGGACATTAAGAAGAGTAAGAAGGGGGGCTTAGACGTGTTTGATGAAGGCTGCTGTGACGTCGGCAGGGACGTCGATCATGCGGTAGTCGCTGGAGGCTACGAAGAGGAGGCTTTGTTTTCCTTTGCCGAGGAGGCGTTCGTCGGTGTCGTAGATTTCGTGTTCGAGAGTTACAAATTTTCGGTTGTAATTTGCGATGCGGATTCGGACGCTGACGGTTGCGAATTCGCGGGTTTCGTGCATGAACTTATGCTCGAAGGATCGGGTGAGGATGTAGTAAGGGGAGTTTTTCAGGTTAAATTTTGGCATTACGTGATTGAAGAAGAGTTCACGTGTTTTGCCGACCCACATGGCATACATGCCGAAGTAAACATTTCCGACGGAGTTGGTGTCGCCGTAGGTTGCGACGAAGGAGTGGACGAACCATTTGCCTTCGAAGTGTCCGCTGAGATGATGTTTGCCGGCGGGTGCTGCTTCGGTGCTGAACTCGGGAGGGGCTTGTCCGGCTCCGCCCTGGGGAAGATCGCCGGATTCGTTTTCGGGGATCGATACGGGTTGCGGACGGGGGGAGTTTTCGGGGCGGATGAAGCCCTGGTCAGAGATGGCGTTGAGTTTGTCGTTGTCGTTTACGAAGTCTTCGCTGGCGGTTGGTTTAAAGAGAAGCCAGATGACATAGCCGAGCGGAATCATGGATCCGAGCATCATGAAGATGGGGTAATTTAAAAAATATCCGTAGGCGAAAATGACGACGGAAAGTGCGCCGATGGAGAACATTTTTACCTGTGGAATGGCGTCTGCCGAAGTGGTCACATAGCAGCGAGCGACGGCCAGGGCGGAGTATCCGACAAGGAAGGTCGCATAAAAAATCATGAAATACTCGAGTTCGAGCCCAAGGATGGAGCCGAGGAGTGCGATGGCTCCACAGACGAGAAACATGGGGATGGGGGAGGTGACAAGATTGGTGGGGATGAGTGCGAAGACGGGGTTGTTGCTGAGTTTGACGTTGCTTTGGAGGAACCAGCGGACGGCGATGTAGCCACTGTCGAGGGTGGTGAGGATACAGGCGGAGAGGAAGACGCAGTAGGCGCCGAATATCCAGGGGTGGGCACTTGCCTGGTGGAAGAGGAGGTTCATAATCGCGTCGTGCGAGTATTGGTAGCCGCCGAGGCCGGTGCGTGCGTATTCGCTGGCTCCCTGGCCGAGTGCCCAGAGTGCGAGGGTGCCGTGGAAGATGAGCATGAGGAAGAACTGGAGGGAGCCTACGGTGTAGGCGGCGGCGATGGAGACGCGTTCGCGGTGCATCTGGATGGCGCGTTGCCATTGCTGAAGATCGAGCCAGGGGCCGAGGAGGAAGCCGACGATGATGGGGACGGCGTAGCCCCAGTAGTTGAGGTCGTTTGTCGGGAGGGACTCGACTTCGACTTTGGGGATATTTGACATGATTTTGGCTGCATTTAAAAGAATGATGATGCAGACGAGGGTGATGAGTGCGATGACGCCGTGACTCCACTTGATGCGTTTGATATTAAATTCTTCACCGAAGAGGGTGGCGGCGGCGAGTGCGATGAAGAGTGTGAGGGGGAGGTAGAGGGTTTCGGGTTGCATTTGCAGCGGACGCCAGCCGTAGTTTATCAGAGCAAAAATGGTGAGAGTGATTGCGATGACCTGATAGAGAAAGAAGACAAGTCGGAAGGGGCGGGAGAAACCGACGAAGAAGCGTCCGAGAGATTCGGAGCCACCCTCCTGTCTGCGAGCGAGGTGGTGGGTAACCAGGCCAAAGGAGAGGAGGCCAAGGAAATTTGGGATGGCAAAACTGAGGAGACCAAAGAGGCCGAATTGTGAGGTGAACTGGACGGAGAAAAAGAGTCCGAGTCCCCACATCCAGGAGAAGGCTACGGTGTTTCCCCAGAGGCAAGTGTTGAACCAGCGTGGCGTTGTTGAGGCAGAGTTGGACATAAGGCTGTTTAATAAAATGGCAAGCTTTTGGCGTGGCGCAAGATCGTTCCTCTTTTAATTCGAGAATTTTTTATTTACCGCGATTTTTAATGAAAGGATCTATGATTGATTTACTCGATTCTTTTGATCTGTGATAGAGGCCGCAGTGCGCCGTGGTTTTCTGCAGATGGGTGCTGGACAAGTAATAGGTTAATGAGGTAAATCTTCAGCCTTTATGCCTCCATCTGACGATTCCCCCGATCTGACTCCTGAATCTGCTGCTCCTACGGATATTGCTCCGCTGGGGCGTTCGAGAGATAAACCTGAACATGAAAAAACGGCTGTCGAGGATTTCGATACTGCGGACTGGAATGCCATTGCCGAAGACAGTGACTTCAAGGCCTTGCTTGCTTCGAAGGCTCGCTTCATCGTTCCGGCGACCATCTTTTTTGTGATCTATTATTTTACATTGCCGATCCTTGTGGGTTGGTGTCCAGGACTGATGGAAAAAAAAGTCTGGGGGAGTATGAATCTTGCTTATGCGTTTGCGCTTTCGCAGTTTTTTATGGCCTGGATACTGGCTTTTCTTTATGTCGCGGCTGCTGCCGGATGGGATAAAAAGTCTGCCGCTATTTTCACAAAATTTCTTCGTAAATAAGCCATGAGCAATTTCCTTTTTCTTGCTAGTCAGGCGGAGGCTGCACCGCAAAATTACGCAGCACTCATTATGTTTCTGGCTTTTGTTGGAGCTACGCTGGTTATTACTTACCTGAGTGCGCGTAAGTCGAGCGGTTCGAGTGCATACTTTGCGGCGGGGCGGCGTATCACCGGGTGGCAAAATGGTCTTGCCGTGGCTGGTGACTATATGAGTGCCGCAAGTTTTCTGGGTATTGCCGGGATGATTGCGATGAATGGATACGACGGCTTTATGTATTCCGTGGGCTTTTTGGTTGCCTACCTGACGGTTCTTTTCATCGTGGCGGAACCGCTCCGAAACTCGGGTAAATATACGATGGCCGACGTGCTTGCTTATCGTTTAAAGCCGCGTCCCGTTCGTGCGATGGCCTCGCTGAGCACACTGACGGTCTCCATTTTTTATATGATTGCGCAGATGGTGGGGGCGGGGGCACTGGTGCAGTTACTGATACCGGTTTTTTCGTATGAACAGGCTGTGATTGGCGTAGGAATCCTGATGGTTATTTATGTCGTTTTTGGCGGGATGCTGGCGACGACCTGGGTGCAGATTATCAAGGCGGTTTTGCTGATGAGCGGAAGTATTTTTCTGAGCATTCTGGTGATGCAGAAATTTGATTTCAGCATCATGAAGTTTTTTGATTCGCTGACGGCTATTACTTCGACGGCTGCGGACGGCACGGAGGTGACACGGAATTTTTTAACGCCGGGGCTGATTTTTAAAAATCCCTGGGATCAGATTTCGCTGGGACTGGCGCTTGTGTTTGGAACGGCCGGGCTGCCTCACATTCTCATTCGTTTTTATACAGTTCCGGATGCAAAAACTGCCCGTTCGAGTGTTGTGTGGGCTATGATTATCATCGGGTTGTTTTATATCATGACGACCTTTTTTGGTTTCGGTGCAGCGAGTCTCATGGGGCCGGATTACATTCGTGAACATGGTGGAAATAATATGGCTGCTCCGGAGCTGGCCCGCTTCCTGGGTGGGGAGATTTTCTTCGCCTTTATCAGTGCGGTTGCTTTTGCGACGATTCTGGCCGTGGTTGCGGGACTAACGATCAGTGCGAGCACCAGCTTTGCGCATGATTTTTACACGAACGTTTTGCATCATGGAAAAGAACACCGCCCTGGTGAAGAGGTGCGTGTAGCTCGTATCACGGCCTTTGTTGTCGGTGCGGCTTCGATTGTGATTGCGATTGCGATTGGCTCGAAGGTTAACGTCGCTTTCCTTGTCGGACTGGCTTTTGCCGTGGCGGCGAGTGCGAATCTGCCGGTGCTCGTTTTTTCCATTTTCTGGAAACGCTTTAATACAGTTGGTGCAGTTTCCGGGCTCGCAGTCGGGCTCGCATCGAGCATTATTCTGATCCTCATTGGTCCGGAAATCATGAAAGAGAATGCGATTTTTCCTCTGAAAAATCCAGCCTTGGCCAGCATTCCTCTTGGTTTTCTGGCGGCTTTCATCGGCACGCTTTGCAGTCGTGAACCTACAGCCGAGGAGCGCTTTACCGAACTGAAAGTTCGTTCAAATACCGGTATGGGTGCGGAAAAAGCTACCGAGCATTAAGGTCCGGCTTGCTTGACCAGGGAAGCAGCCTTGGCATATTCTTTGAGCATGTCTTCAGGCATTACAGTTTCACGGGATGTCCAATACAAAATTGGCAATGAAAAGCTCCTCCGTATTGCAGAGAGTGCGGGCAAAAAACTCAGCGTTCTGATTGCTAAGCAGGGTTCTGCCCTGGGTGCACTTCGCATCGCCGTTGTCGGTGGGGGCTGTTCCGGGCTTCAATACAAGATGGACCTGGTCGAGGGGCCTGCTGAGCGGGATATCCTGGTGGAGGCCCGGGGGGGACGGGTGGTGATCGATCCGAAGAGTGCTCTTTTTATCAGCGGATCGGAGTTGCAGTATTCGGATGATTTACAAAAAGGCGGCTTTCAGATTACGAATCCGAATGCGAGCGATCATTGCTCCTGCGGAGAGAGTTTTGCTGCGTGAACTGTAGAGCCACTTTGCTCTTGCTTATCCTCATTCTGTAATACGATTTAATGAGATAAATTGGCGAAATTCGCACAATCAATCAATCGGCTTGCTGGTTCTGTCAGCGAATCGGGCGATTTTTGCAAAAAAATCCTCCAGTAAAAACCGTGCGTCGAAAGTCTCGTATTCACGCACAGGCCGGACATTCTCCAGGCGCTGGGAAACATCGCATGTTTCCGGGTCATAAATCGGTGCAGCTCGCATCTGCCACCGCCCTGAGTGTGGGGCGATCAGCACGCCGACCGCCGGTGAGTCGCCCAGCGAATGGTATTCATTCGCCATCGTATTCACGCGACGACTATGCTCGATCAGTTGCTCCACCAGATATCTGCCCAGCGGACCGTGCGGGAAGACCTTTGCCAGCAGTTCCTCGTGGCCCACGCAGAAATGCCCATAGAGCGGATAGGGAATCTGCGAAACGGGAATCGGCGAACGCATCACGACATTGGCTGCATGAACATCGTTGGAAAGATTGAACTCCTTGCCGTAATGCGTGAGTCCTTCCGCGCCGCCAACCCAGATGATGTGCAGATTGCGCTCACGAATACGCGGCTCCATCAAAATTGCCGAAGCCATATCGGTCAGCGGACCAAAAAAGAGCACGTTCAGAGGGCGAGGATCATCCTTCATGGCCTCGCTGACAATCAACTCTGCACCGGGTGAGGGTTGAGGTGTCGCTTCATTCGGTAAAGCTCTTCCTGCGCCTGGATCAACGCGCACTTTGTCTTTCAGGCTCATCAGCCGCAGCAGGAGATTCACCTCATCCCAGCTTGCCTGCCTCGTATCCTCGCCAGGCGATGTACCCGGACCGAAATGCGCGGGAATAATGCTATGAATCTCGAACGACGTGGTCAGCAGCGCATGGACAATCGCAAACTGATCGTCGGCTTCGTTTTTTGCGTCGGTGTTGAGAATGACACGGTGAAGTTTTTCAGGGGAGGGGATGGATTGGAGCTTTGGCTGAGTCATTTGGTAATAAGAATCGTTTGTTCGACAGGCGTCGCGGTGAATTTTAGCATATTACGACCGATGTTGCCGAGGCCGTAAAGACTTGTTTTGTCC
>JBKEBM010000178.1:0-2433 GCA_047973165.1 Chthoniobacterales bacterium | reverse complement strand
CATGATCACAGCGGGCGATTTCGAGCGTGGCACGTTTTTTTCCTGCTGCCCAGAAAGTCCATGCGGGATGGGAATGGGTATGGTTGCCGAGTTCGTGTCCGTTGGCCAGGATGGCTTGAATCAGATCGGGGTGTTTTTCTGCATTTTTTCCCGTCACAAAAAAAGTGGCGCGTGCCTGGTATTGGCGGAGAAGGGCGAGAATTTCCAAAGTATCCAGGGGGGAGGGGCCGTCGTCGATGGTCAGCCAGATTTCGTCGCCGGAGTGGCTGACAAAGCGTTTGGCCACCGGACAAAGCAGGCTGGAATTTCTGAGCAGGCTCGGACAGTTGCGAAAAAAGTGGACCAGGACCGCAAAAAAGATGAGTTGAGATTTTGAGGGAAAATTTTTCATGATTGCGAATTTCTGCGGGCCTGGAATTTTCGCCGCAGGCTTAGCAAACGCGGGAGGCGCAGAAGCATTCCAAAAAAAAGACGGGTGTGTGTGGCGATCAGTAAAAGGTTGTCGCGAAGGTAATGAAAGTGACTCACTCCACCATCACTTTTCGGTGGGTAGGTCACTCGTGTGGGAAAATTGATGGGGTAAACTCCGGCCCAGACGAGGCGAATCGCAAGCTCTGTGTCGAAGTCGAAACGTCGGGCTGTGCGAATGGAGGAAAGAATTTCCAGGGTAGGATCAAACGGGTAGATACGAAAGCCAAACAGGGAGTCTTCAATGCCGCAACCCAGCGAATTCAGATTGCTCCACCAGTTGCCGACGCGGCGTCCGTTGACCCGCTCAGCCGGTGCGTCCGGACCAAAAACGGGCGTTCCCAGAATCATTGCATCCGGATTTTTTTTGGAAAGGGTACACATTTTTGGAATATCTTCGCAGGCGTGTTGGCCGTCTGCGTCGATGACAAGTGCGTGAGTCGGAGGCGGGGCAGGGGATTGCTGCCAGTGCTGCAATCCGGCTAGCACGGCAGCACCTTTTCCGCCATTTTCCGGCAGAGATAAAATTTCCAGATCGAGTGGAGCCAGGGCCGATTCTTTAATGTAATCCCGAAGAAGTTTTTCACTGTCATCCGTGCAGCCGTCCAGGACGACGAGGACGGGAAGCGCATGGGTAAGAGCTTCCGCGCAGGTTCTGAGCAGAGCCTGGCCACTGTTGAAGCTTGGAATGAGAATGCCGTAACTGATTGGTTCAAGCTGTGGTAAATTTTTCCAAATCGCAATCTTCGATCCTGGATTTGAGGGTGTAATTTTTTTTCACTTTACCCGCTGCCTTCTTGACGCGCCCGCCTCTGCTTTATCAAATACGTGCATGTATAAATTAGTCTTACTGCGTCATGGTCAAAGCGAATGGAACAAAACAAACCGTTTCACGGGCTGGCACGATGTGGACCTCACCGAGCAGGGACGTGAGGAGGCGAAAAGCGCGGGTGAACTGCTGCGCGACTCGGGTTACAAATTTGATTTTGCCTATGTTTCGGTTTTGAAGCGCGCCTTGCGCACGCTTTGGATTGCTCTGGATCAGATGGATGCGCTGTGGATTCCCTTTGAAAAATCCTGGCGTCTGAACGAGCGGCACTACGGTGCCCTCCAGGGACTCAATAAAGCTGAGACCGCAGCACAATACGGCGACGAACAAGTGAAAATCTGGCGTCGCAGCTACGATACCCCGCCACCGGCTCTCGAAAAATCTGACGAACGCTGGCCCGGACACGATCCGCGCTATGCAGGGGTTGACCCCGCCCTGCTGCCCCTGACGGAGTGCCTGAAAGATACGGTTGAACGTTTTTTGCCCTACTGGCATGAAAGCATCGCGCCGCGTGTGAAGAGCGGAGAAAAAGTCATCATCGCTGCGCACGGAAACAGCCTGCGTGCTCTGGTGAAATATCTCGAAGATATGTCGGAGGAGGAAATTTTAAACCTGAACATTCCGACCGGTGTGCCGCTTGTTTACGAACTGGACGCCGATCTGAAGCCGATAAAACATTACTATCTCGGCGACCAGGCAGCCATCGAAGCTGCCATGGCTGCTGTAGCTGCGCAGGGAAAAAGTAAGTAGCGGTTTTTCAGGGAAATCCTGAAATGAGGTCTGGAATCTGATGAGTTGCGTGAGAGCGAAACAGGCACTATCGCAATTTCGGGGCTGCCTCTTTCCGTTACTTTGTGTAAAATCAGCGGAACAGCTTTTGCTTCCCTGGGCCATAGGCGAGGCAGACGGGTTCATCTAATCTGATAACTCTCAATAATGCTTATGAAAAATACGATTTTTTATCTTCTGATCCTGGTCGGTGCCGGCATGGGGACTGCGCTTGCGTTGCCTGATGTTTATTATTGTTTCGATGATCTGGATGACCCGGTGATTGCCCGGGATTTAGGGGATGCTGGTCTGAATATGAAGATTATAAAAAACTCTCATATCAGTGATAAAGACCCCAGGTTTGGCGA
>JBKEBM010000072.1:0-1907 GCA_047973165.1 Chthoniobacterales bacterium | reverse complement strand
TTTCCAGGGTTGATGTCCTTGTCAATAATGCAGGGATTGGACGATTTATTCCGTTTTTAGAAACCAGCGTGGAGGATTTGGATATTCATCTGAACTTGAACGTGAGAACGCCCTATATGCTCACGCAAAAATTTTTGCCGCTTCTGAGTGCACGAGAAGGATGTGTTATCAACATTTCTTCCTACTTTTCCCACCGAATGCTTCCCGGGCGTCCTTCAACGGCCTATTCGCTCACAAAAGGAGCAATGGATTCGTTCACCAGGTCCTTGGCTTTTGAGGTGGGGAAAATGGGTGTTCGTGTGAATGGAATCGCACCAGGAACAGTGAATACGCCTCTTGTCCAGTCAAACCTTGAGAAGTTGACTCCGAGCGGACGTGCGGAGTTTGGAAATATGATTGATACAATTTATCCGCTGGGCAGAATTGGGGAACCCGAGGATGTCTCGGGAGCAGCTGTGTTTCTTGCCTCGGATAAGGCCAAATGGATTACGGGAATTATTCTTCCGGTTGATGGTGGTCTGACCACAAATTAACACAAAGTGAATGGATTTTTTTCATGCCTAGTTCTCAGGTTTTCAGTGTCTGAGCCGTCGGTCGAACCCGATGGCAAGCGATTGTTTGAGAAAAAATGCTTTGCGCGAAATTGGAGAGCGTTTTCGCCATACTGCCGCCTTTTCGGGAAGGACATCTGAGATCAGGTTTTTCCATCGAGCGAGAGTGGCCGCTCATAGCTTCTCTATCAGAGCCTTTCTTGCACCGAATCAGGAGTGTTGGCAATGCTGAGTGGTTTATCCAGGAGATAAAACTTACCCCCTTCATGATAAAATGACTGCTTCCCGGAGTATTTCGCAGAACTCTATGCCCGACACTTCGCAAGTTGGACAAGCTCTGCTGAGTGTCTTAATGACGGTTTATAATGGAGAACCGCATCTTCTTTCATCTGTAGAAAGTATTTTAAATCAAAGCTTTAGTAATTTTGAATTTATTATTGTCGATGATGCTTCTACGGATAATTCTTTAAAAATCCTGCAAGCTGCAGCGAACCGGGATTCCAGAATTCGTTTACTTACTCAGGAAAAAAATGTGGGGCAAACCGCTTCTTTAAACCTTGGGATTCGTGAAGCACGGGGACGATGGATTGCACGGATGGATGCGGATGATATTTCGCTGCCCGACCGTTTGGAGCGTCTGGTAAATACGATTAAAAAAAATCCGGACTCTCTGCAAGTCATTGGAAGTCAGGGGTGGATCATGGATGAGTCGAGCCGCATGACAGGAACAATCAATGTGCCTTTGACTGACGCTGGAATCAGAGCTTCATTGGCTTTGCAAAATCCGTTTATTCACGCCGCTGTCATGTTTCGGCGAGAACTGCCGAATGGCAAACTCGCACAATACGACACGAATTATCGTATCTGCCAGGACTGGGAAATGTGGGGGCGTCTTTTGGAATATGGACAGGGACTCAATCTTTCGGATCGTCTGCTCGCTTATCGGCACCACGAAAGCTCCCTCTCCCACGCACAGACAGAAAAGACTGCGGCGGAAGCAGATCAGATAAGCCGGCATTTTCTTGCCGGGCAATCCCATGAAAAAGAAGCGGCGACTCTTTTCGCAAATTTTAGAAAAGGGACTCTCTGGGAAGAGCGACACAATTTTTGGAAAATCTGGAGAAAAGTGAACGACGATGCAGATGCAACGGCTCTGCATCACCTGACCCTGGCCGGCGCTGCAAAAGCAGCCGGGAAATCTGCCTGGTGGCAGGAGGTGCTGGCGGCGGTCCGAGCATCTCCAAAGCGAGCTTTTTGTTTTCTCGTAGATATTGCTCGTAAAGGGCTTGTTTCTTTAAATTTTATGCAAAGATCTGTCGGATCCGACCGATCGGACAGATCCACCGGATGATCTTT
>JBKEBM010000166.1:0-4724 GCA_047973165.1 Chthoniobacterales bacterium | reverse complement strand
TCGGCATTACGTCGTAGCAGTATTAAAAAACGGCTTCGAGTTTGTCTGCCGATAGCAAATCCAATTATTCTTTTCTCGCAGTGCTGACCTGGGATTCGACGCGCAGGCGCAGGCCGTTCAGGCGGATGAAGCCGGTGGCGTCGGATTGGTTGTAGGCTTGCGTGGGGTCGGCCTCCATGGTGGCAATGTCGGGGCGGTATAGGCTGCGGGGACTTTTTACTCCGGCGGTGATGATGTTGCCTTTGTAAAGTTTTACCCGGACCGTGCCGGTGACGTTTTTTTGCGATTCGGTGACGAGTGCCTGGAGGGCTTCGCGTTCGGGTGCAAACCAGAATCCGTTGTAAACGAGGGTGCTGTATTTTGGTACGAGAGAGTCGCGGAGGTGCATGACTTCGCGGTCCATGGTGAGGGATTCCATGCGGCGGTGGGCTGCATTCAGAATAGCTCCGCCGGGCGTTTCGTAGATACCGCGGGACTTCATGCCGACGAAGCGGTTTTCGACCATATCGACGCGTCCGATACCGTGGCGTCCGCCGAGTTGGTTGAGCTTTTGCATGACGGCGAGTGGGTTCAGCTTTTTGCCGTCGAGGGCGGTGCAGCGACCTTTTTCAAAAGTGAGTTCGAGGTATTCGGCTTCGTCGGGAGCTTCTTCGGGGGAGACGCTGAGTTTATACATGTCGCGGCTTTCGGGGGTACTGGCGTCGAACCATGGGTCTTCGAGGATGCCGCTTTCGAAACTGATGTGGAGAAGATTTCGATCCATGGAATAGGGCTTGCTGGAGCTGGCAGCGACGGGGATGCCCTGGGCTTCGGCGTAGGCGATCATTTCGGCACGTCCGGGGAATTTTGCGCGGAAGCGTTCGTCGCGCCAGGGGGCGATGATTTCGAGATCGGGAGCGAGAGCGGCGGTGGCGAGTTCGAAGCGGACCTGGTCGTTGCCTTTGCCGGTTGCTCCGTGTGCAATGGCTTGTGCGCCCTCGGCGTGTGCGATCTCGACCATGCGTTTGGCAATGAGTGGGCGGGCGATACTGGTTCCGAGAAAGTATTGGCCTTCGTAGAGTGCACTGGCTTCGACAATGGGGTAGATAAAGTCGGCAGCAAATTCTTCCTGGAGATCGTCGATGTAGCATTTGCTGGCTCCGGTTTTGAGTGCTTTTTCTTCGAGGCCGTCGAGTTCTTCGGCTTGCCCGACGTCGGCGCAGAAGGCGATGATTTCGGCCTGGTAGGTTTCTTTTAACCAACTGACGAGGACGGTGGTGTCGAGTCCACCCGAGTAAGCTACAACGATTTTCATATTCGCAAGTGCTGTAGCATGCTGCGGCTGTTGTGGCCAGCAAGTTGCGGGGATTTTTTTATTTGGGTTGCGGTGGGAGGTTGCCCGTTTCTTTTTTTAAAAGTAATGTTTTTCCGCTTCCTGCAAAGACTATGCAAAATAATCCTTCTTCTGATTCTGCTGCTGAGATTGTGAATATTCGGGAGTCTCTTGTCAGGGAGCTGGCAGGCAGTCATCCTGCCGGTCTGCGGGAGCAGCTTGTTTTTTCAACGGGTTCGTCCTCGGCATCAATTGTTTTTGTCGGGGAGGCGCCGGGAGCTGAGGAGGAGAGGCTGGGGGAGCCATTTGTGGGGCCTGCGGGTGAGAAGCTCAATGCCATTTTGCGTGCGATGGGGCTGAGTCGGGAGGAGGTTTATATTTCCAATATTGTTAAATTTCGCCCGCGAATCGGAGACCTTGCTGACCAGGGGACTCGTAATCGTAAGCCGACTTCGGAGGAGATCGATCTTTTCAGGCCGTGGCTGCTGAGGGAGATTCGTGTGATTCGTCCAAAGGTGCTCGTGGCTCTTGGGGCGTCTGCTTTTCAGGGGCTGAGTGGGAGCGATCTGAGCATTGGCAAGGCTCGGCGCGAGCGGCATGAGGTTGAGGGAATTCCGCTCGTTGCTACGTATCATCCATCTTATCTTTTGCGGCAGGAGCAGGAGGGGACGGCATCGGCGCTTCAGGCGAAACGTGCGCTTTGGGAGAATATGCTGGAGGTTATGGAGGTGGCGGGCTTGTTGATTTCTGAGAGGCAGAGAAATTACTTTCGGAACTGATTGCAGGAGAGGGTTCATTTTTTGGAAAAATTTGAAAATAAATTGTAGAGCGCTTTGTTTTTGGATGGATTTGGAGAGGAGCTTGCTGGCAGACTTTTTTACCTTATGAAAATTGATCATATTACGAATGTTTCAGGCGGCCCGGAGGCTTCGGGGCCTTATTCATTGGGTGTTGTTGCTGAGGGGCGGTATCTTTTTATTTCCGGTCAGGGGCCTTATGATCCCGAGCTTGGCAGGTTTGTCTGCGGATCGGTTGCTGAACAGACGGAGCTGACTCTGGCTAATCTCGATCGTGTGATCAAAGCTGCGGGCGGATCTCGCGAAAATGTGGTGAGTTGTCGTGTGTATTTGCAGCAACTCACTGAGGCAAATTTTAAGGCGATGAACGAGGTTTATGCGAAGTTTTACGGCGATGCAAAACCCTCCCGCACGACGATTGGCTGCCAGCTTTTGAATATCGACGTGGAGATTGATGCGGTTGTGCTTTTGCCCGACGCCGGATGAGCCAGCCTCCCTGCAAATTTCAGCTCACGGGAAAGACTGCCTTTGTAACAGGGGCGGCATCAGGGATCGGTGAAGCCATTGCCCGGTGCTTCGCATCGGCGGGTGCGGATGTGCTCGTAGCGGATTTAAATATCGAGAACGCCGGGAAAGCAGCAGCTTCCATTCGGGACGAGGGGGGGAAAGCTCAGGCACTGGCTTTTGACGTAACTAACGAGGAAAATTGTCGCTCCGTTGCCGCTGATTTCACTCCGGATATTTTGGTAAATAATGCCGGCGTAGGTGCCGTAGGGACGATTTTGCAAACGAGCGGCGCCGATATGGACCGCATGTATGCAGTCAATGTGCGAGGTGTTTTCAATGTCTCCCAGGCCTTTCTGCCCAAAATGCTGGAGAGAAAATCGGGCAATATCATCAACCTGGCCTCGGTGGGAGGCTTGCTTGGAATCAGGGATCGCTTTGCCTACGTGGCAACAAAATTTGCTGTCGTTGGCATGACGAAGGCAATGGCGCTGGACCATGCGGATGCACGTATTCGTGTGAACTGCATCTGCCCAGGGCGTGTCGAAACTCCTTTTGTAAAAGCCCGTCTTGCTGAGTATCCCGATCCGGAAAAAGCTTATCGGGAAATGTCTTCCACACAACTTTTTGAACGCATGATTCGACCCGAGGAAATCGCTGCAGTAGCTTTATTTCTTGCGGCGGACGAGTCATTTATGATCACGGGTTCAGCACTTTCGATTGACTGTGGCTGGACAGCAGGAATTTAAAAAAATAAAAAATATCAACTTATGAAAATTATTCGTTATCAGGATTCACAAGGTAAAATTCACTACGGCGAGGAACGCGGCCAAGGCACATATCATCGTATGGAGGGCGAACTCTACTCCGGCCTGAAAACAACCGATGAGGCGGCAGATGTCCAAAAGCTTCTGGCACCGCTGCAACCCACATCCATTCTTTGTATCGGACTCAATTACCGTTTCCATGCCGAAGAATCCGGAGCCAAAGTTCCGGAACTCCCGGTGCTTTTTGTCAAAGGAATCAACACCCTGCAGAATCCGGGCGACCCCATCGAAATTCCGACTCACATGGCGAGCAGCGAAGTGGATTACGAATGCGAACTCGCCGTCGACATCGGAAAAGCCTGCAAAAACGTCTCTCGCGAAAAAGCACTCGATTACGTCCTCGGCTTCACCTGCGCCAACGACGTGAGTGCCCGCGACTGGCAAATCGCCAAAGGCGGCGGCCAGTGGTGCCGCGGAAAATTCTTTGATACCTTCGCCCCGCTCGGCCCCTGCATCACCACGACTGACGAAATCGGTGATCCCAATAATCTGAAAATAAAAACCGTCCTCAACGGCAAAACCGTGCAGGACTGGAATACCAACGACATGATTTTTAATGTCCCGACGATCATCGAATTCCTCAGCGGAAGCACCACCCTGCTGCCGGGAACCGTCATTCTGACAGGAACACCCCACGGTGTCGGAATGGCTGCAAAACCCCCCGTCTGGCTGAAAGCCGGGGACGAAGTCACAATCGAAATCGAAAAAATCGGTCGCCTCACAAATCCGGTGATCAGCGAGCCGAGCTGAGTCCCTTGCAACTCCCCACACACCGCTTCAGTCCGAACTCCTCGATCTGGCGGGTTACCTCCGAGCTGGTGATTTTGCTTGGCGGTCCCCTGGCCGCAGTGCTGCAGGCGGCGCATCCCGAGGTTGCCGTCGCCGTCACTCACCACAGCAAATTTAAAACGGACCCGACCGGACGACTGCATCGGACCCTGGAGGCTGTTTACACACTCGTCTTCGGAACTAAACAGGATGCGGAAAAAATGGTGGCCGACATTGGCGAACTGCACCGCCCCGTGCACGGCCAGGACCCTATTCCCTACAACGCTTTTTCGCAGGATGCGCAAATGTGGGTGACGGCAACCCTGATCATTTCTGCGTTCGATTCCTACGAGCGTTTTTATCAGCCGCTGACCGAAGCAGCCAAGACGGAGCATTACAAAGACATGCACCGCTTCGGTGAATGCTTCGGTCTGAAGGCCGACTACGGCCCGCAGGACTGGCGCAGCTTTCGGGAATATTTCACAGAAATGCTGAGCGGAAATTTTCTTGGAAGTC
>JBKEBM010000095.1:0-6018 GCA_047973165.1 Chthoniobacterales bacterium | reverse complement strand
GGAAACAGTCTGGCGGCAAAAGCCGCTTCGATGCCGGGCTACTCCAGCCTGGATAACCTTCTGAGCAGAATCGGACCATTGATGGAAAGCACGGATCCGATTTTGCTCCCGTCAGATTTGTTATTTGATTATGATCAGGCAGTTCTTCAGTCGACAGCCGGAGAGAGCCTGAAGAAGCTGGCTCAGTTGATTCAAAGAAATCCCGAAGCGACTTTCATTATCGAGGGGCATACCGATACTTTTGGCAGCGACGAATACAATATGACCCTCAGTAAACAGCGTGCTGAGTCCGTCCGGAACAGCCTGATCGATTCATTAGGAATTTCACCGAAGAATCTGCAAACGGTGGGCTATGGAAGTCAACGTGTCATCGCAAACCGAAGCGGCTCCATCGAGGAGCAGCAAATGAATCGTCGGGTGGAGATCGTAATCATCCTGCCCGAAGCCTCCATTCCGAGGGCAACGCAACCCTGAGTTTGGAGACAGAGCTTAGTGACCGGCAATAAAGACCAGGCTTTTAAAGCATCGGTAAAGGAATTAAAAATCGCCCTGAAGGCAGGCGAAGCAAACACGCTGAAAATTTTTAAAGAGTTCAGGCGAGTCAATGAGGAGAGGCTGCTGGCTGCGCACAAGTCGGGTGGTCGAGCCCGTGAAATTTGTCGCCAACGCTCAGAGCTCACAGACATTATTCTGCGCGAACTCTTCGTGCACATCCGCTCGGAAAAGGAATCAAAGGGCACTCAGGAACCTTTGGTCGTAGCAGCATTCGGAGGGTATGGACGCCGCGAGCTAAACCCGTTCAGCGATGTCGATATTACTTTTTTGACTGAGTCGAGCCAGCCGCGAGACACAACGGAAGAAATCATCCGAACTTATACGCTTATGCTTTGGGATATAGGTTTTAAAATAGGGCATTCTGTGCGGTCCGTCTCCCAGGGCATCGAGCAGGCAAATGAGGATTTTGTAACGAAGACTTCGATGCTGGAAAGCAGGTTTTTGTTTGGTCCACGAAAACTTTATCAGAATTTTGTGGAGCATTTCATCGCGCAATGTGTCACGGGACGAGAGCAGGAGTATCTGATTTGGAGGCGGGAAAAAATCCAGGAGCAACGCAAGCGTTTCGGAGCAAGCATTTACATGCAGGAGCCTAATGTAAAAACGGGTGCAGGAGGGATGCGGGATTATCAGAACCTGCTTTGGGTTGCAAATTTTACTCACGGCATCACCTCGATGCGAAAACTCGTCGAAAAGAAATTTCTGCGCGAGACGGAACGCAAACAACTCGAAACGGGTTTTGAGTTTTTATTACGTGTTCGCTCTCAGCTTCACTATCTGAACAAGCGGGCGAGCGATCAGCTCACCCTGCAAATGCAGGGGCGTGTTGCGACTGCTTTTGGCTATCCTCAAAAAAGTATTTTACGTCGCTGCGAAGCATTTATGCGGGATTATTACAGCGCGACACGCTCCATTGAGATTACGACTACTGCGGCCCTGGCCCGCATTTATCCTGATAAAATGAAGCAGCCCAACCGCTTTTTGCGACTCTTTACGCGGGCACCCAGGCAACTGAAATTTGATGGGCTGATCGTGAAGGAGGATGAGTTAATTCCGGAATCGCGGGATATTTTTACACAGGATCCAAATCGCCTGATGCGTGTATTTTGGCACATGCAGTTGAAGTCTCTTTTACTGAGCCCAACTTTGCGTGACCTTGTTCGACGACGCCTCTCGCTTATCAACAGGACCTTTCAGTATGCCAAGGCTAACCGGGAAATTTTTCTGTCAATTCTGTCTCGAAAGGGTGAGGTCGGTCGCATTCTGAGAGAGATGCACAATACGGGTTTCCTGGGTAAATTTATTCCTGAATTTGCCCCGCTGACCTGCTTGGTACAGCACGAGTTTTTCCATCGTTATACTGCGGATGAGCACACGCTTGTTTGTATTGAAAAGCTCGACGAAGTTCTTTTCACAAAAGAATCCAGGCTGGAGGGCTACCGACCGTTATTTCAAAAACTCGAAGACCCTGCGGCACTTTATTTTGCTTTGCTTTTACACGATACAGGAAAGGCGACCAACCGCCGTTCGCATGAGGAGGCCAGCACCGAACTTGCTCAAAAGGCTGCACGCCGGCTGCAGCTTGCATCGGGGCGACGTCGCATGCTTCTGAATCTGGTTAATAATCACTATCTGCTTTCGCACACGGCCCAGACACGCAATCTGGATGACCCCGCAACTATTCAGGAATTTTGTGGAATTGTTCAGAATGCTTCAAACCTGGATGCCCTCATGCTGTTAACTTTGGCCGACGGAATGGGAACCTCCGACGAGCGCTGGTCAGACTGGAAAGAGTCGCTGGTGTGGACTCTGTATAAATATGCCAAAAGTTTCTTCGAGAGCGGAACGACTCCGCACCAGGGACAAATGGAAAATATGGATGAGTTGTGGCGAGAGGTCATGAACAAACTGCCGAAGGAATTTGAGGAAGAAGGCCGGGCACATTTTTCACACATGCCGGACCGCTATTTTGCAGGCTTCGATCCTGCGGATATAGCGGATCACCTGCGATTGTTTCGGAAATTTTTTGAAAACTTCAAATCCGACGAAGGTAATATCACAACTCCTGCAATTCAATGGATCGACCACCCCGACCAGGGACACTCGGAGGTGCACCTTTGCGGCTGGGACCGGGATTCACTTTTGCAGCGAATCGCTGGTGCCTTTGTTGCTGAAAATATGAACATCCTGAGCGCAGACGCCTACACACGGGGAGACAATCTGGTCCTCGATATTTTTCGTGTCTCAGATGCATCGGGAAATAATGTGACTTCTGAAGAAAGTCGAAAGAGTTTTCAGAAACGCCTGTTTGAGGCATTGCAGCATCAGGAATATGATTTTCGTCCGTTCTTTAAACGTGATTCCGGCATGGTCTTTTATCGCCTCTCCCACGAGGCAGAACTTCCCACGAAGATTAACGTTCAAAATTCCTCGCATCCGATTTATTCCCTGGTTGAAATTCAAACTCCGGATCGTCTGGGGCTACTTTACGACCTGCTCCACGCCCTGGGTGAGATCGGTGTGAACATCGAACTGTCACGCATCACGACCGAAATGGACGTTGCGACAGACACTTTTTACATCACAACAAAAGACGGGAAAAAGCTGAGCGAACCCTGGCAAATTGAAAAAATTCAGGACTCATTGAAGGAAGCGACCCGTCGCTCGCGGGATACGCCAGACTGATTTTTTCTATAAAAAAATGGATATCCAAACTCATTTTAAAAAATTAAAAAACTGCAGCTTGTGTCCCGAAATGGCGAAGCCTGTGGTGATGGGTGCTCCCGTGCAAAGCAAAATTCTGCTCGTTGGCCAGGCCCCGGGGATCAAGGAACCTATCCTGCAAAAACCCTTTGCATGGACGGCGGGAAAGACGCTTTTTAAATGGATCGAATCGGCAACGGGCTGGGAGGAGGAGGAAGCGCGACAAAAAATTTATTTTGCAGCGGTTTGTCGCTGCTTCCCAGGAAAAAGTGAGAAGGGTGGGGACCGGGTTCCCTCGCCGAAGGAAATAGAAAACTGCTCGCGCTGGTTATGTAGTGAGTTTGAAATCCTGCGCCCGGATCTCGTTCTTGCAGTTGGTAAACTCGCTATTTCTCAGTTCCTGCCGGTTGGTAAACTGAGCGAAATTGTCGGCACTACCCGCGAGTCCGAATACGCCGGGCACCACTTTTCCCTGCTGCCCCTGCCGCACCCCTCGGGTGCCTCGACCTGGCACCGCACCGAGCCGGGCAAAACTCTTTTGCTCCAGGCCCTGGAAATCTTTAAAAATCATCCTGCCGTCCTTGCGGTGCAACGAAGGTGATGTATCTTTTTCCGCATGATTCCCAGAATTATTTTTTGTCAGCTTTTGCTTACCTGCTTTGGATTTGCCGGAGCCATTTTGCCCTCGCCTGACGATGAAGCAATCAAGGCCGAAAAGGAAAAGACAGAGTCGGGTATTTCTTTGCGCATCGTAGCAGCCAACCTCACTTCCGGCAGCTATCAGAGTTACTCTGCGGACAACGGGAACCACTCCAACCCTGAGGGTGCAGGTGCCCGGATTCTGAAAGCTCTGCAGCCCGATCTCATCCTGATCCAGGAATTTAATACGGGCGGTTCGCCGCGCCAGTGGGTAAATTCTGTCTTCGGCAGCCAGTTTCACTTTATGCGCGAAGGGATTTCCAATGCAGGGCCAAACTCCATCCCGAATGGAATTATCAGTCGCTATCCCATCGTGGCCTCCGGTGAATGGAAGGACAAATTTGTTCCCAACCGGGATTTCGTCTGGGCAAAAATTGCCCTTCCCGACAAACGCTTCCTTTGGGCGATCAGCGTGCATCTCTATGCGCAGTCCGCTGGTGTTCGCGCCGGAGAAATGGAGCAGCTCATGGCTGAGATCAAACGCTCGATCCCGCCGGAAGATTTTCTGGTTGTGGGGGGAGATTTTAATACGAGAAATTTAGACGAACCCTGCCTGAAGATTTTAAAACCAACTCTCGTCATGCCCAAAAATCTGCCTGCCGATCTCCAGGGAAACATTAATACCAATGCCGGGCGCAAGCGTCCCTACGACTGGATCCTCGTAAATCAAAGCCTGCAAGCTGCCGAAGTTCCGGTTTCTCTCGGCGGTCACGAAGCCGCCGGCGGTCTTATTTTTGACACGCGAACTTTCCCCTCACTGAAAAAACTCCCACCCGCCCAACCGGGAGATTCCGGTGTGAAAGGTATGCAGCACATGGCTGTCGTTCGCGATTTCAGAATTTTTGCAACGCAGTCAGAAAAATAGTATAGTCTTTTCAATATGAAATTTTTTCAAATCTCTGCTGTTTTTATGCTTACAATGTTTGCGGGCTGCGAAGTTGTCTCTGTCGATGGCGTTCCTTACCGAAAAGGCTTTGTTCCGTCCTCCGATCAGGCCTGGCTGGTGGAGCTGATGGTACAGCGTCTCGAACTGCGAGCAAACGGATCATGGAGACGTTTCAATACCAAACATCTGACAACGGATTCTGCCAGAGAAGCCCGAAACATAGCAGAACTGGTCGCTCTCGGAGAAAGAACCGGTGTCCGTGGTGTAAATGTGGAAGAATTTTTTCAGGCGCAAAACGCAGCATCAGATACTCTGGAGGCCTGGTTGTTTAAAGAATGGGCTGCAGGCAAAGAACTACCAAACGTCTCACCCGAGCTTCTGGTTCGTGACTTACAATCTCAGCTCAATACAATCAACGGCGGCATCGTCGCAACCCTTGCGGTAGTCGGCGACACAATGTATTCCTCGGAATATCGCAAGTGGGCCAGGCAACGTCTGAGCGAGCGAAAAATTCGTCCTCAGGCAGCTAAGATCGCCACGATGCCCTTTGCAGCGAGATAGCTCCGGAATCAGCCGCTTATCTTTGTATAAAAAACTTCGCTGCGGTGGTTGATGGCAGCACGCGGCGCAGCTTTGTTGTCAGAAATATAATACCGAACAGCAGGAGGAGCGAGGTATCGGGTTCGGGAGTAATCGAAAAGGCGACATTCGGATTATCGCTGAAAATCGTGAAGGTGTGCGTGTCTAAGCCTTCGTAGGTGAAGGTTTTGTTTGCGCCTTCCAGCAGTGTGCTGTGCGGGTTTTCGTCGTAGTCCGTATTTAACCGCATTTTTCAGCAGCATTATGGGATTTCGCCAAAGGAGTTCATAGAAAAAGAGAGTGTGCTTTCCTTCCTTCGGGCACCTGTGCAAAGAAAGGCAACTACCCCGGAAGACACGAATGTGGAGATCTTCAGGCCAACGGTACAAATTCAGGAATGGCCGGAGCTGAACGGAATTACACTGCGATACTACGGAAAACTGCCGGAGATTTTTACCGCATGGAAAGCTTTTGGCTATGGCTGGCTTCCGTATTCAGGATTTCAGCCGCAACTGAATTTTGTGATGGATGAATATCCGGCGGATATTATTTGTTCAAATCCGGTCGAGGAATTTCTTAAGGGACTTTTCAGAATT
>JBKEBM010000032.1:0-18793 GCA_047973165.1 Chthoniobacterales bacterium | reverse complement strand
ACGCCCGTAACGCGCCCCGCCTCGACACCGCGAAAAATCAGATTAGTTTTTCCCGGTTCCATACCCGGAGCATCTTGAAAAGAAATCACAATCTCTGGTCCCCGAGACTGCCATTGCTGGTAAAAAAGCCAGCCTGTCGCCAGCAGTGCAATGACGGGAAAAAACCAGGCCCAGGAGATACGCGGTGCCCGTTTTTTTATGATAACTTCGTGACCGCCGTTTAGTGAACGTGTATTTTTTTTCACCGAACCAGCATCACCTTTTCCTGGCGGTAAGTTTGTCTCTTCAGAATTACTCATATTTCTTTTTCCTCGTCGTCTGAAATCCAGATGTAATCGCCCTTATACATTTCCGTGGCGATAATCGCACAAAGAAAAACTCCCGTAAAAAAAAGGACTCCGACTTTTGCCTCCACGCTCGCAAGAATCCCCAACTGCCCGACCGCAGTGAGGACCGACAACAAAAATATATCAATCATCGACCAGGGGCCGACAACTTTTAAAATCTTCAGCAGACGTGTGCGGGCAAGCTGATGCCGATTCGTACCGTGCAGAAGTAAAATCCAGCCCATTGCTGCCAGCTTCAAAAAAGGAACGGCAATACTGGCAAGGAAAATCACGATGGAAGCCGGCCAAAGACCGACGCCATAAAACTCCTCCACTCCACCAAAAACCGTCAGCGAATCGACCTGTCCCGTAACGGTGATGAGCATAACCGGAAAAATATTTGCCGGGAGATACATGATGATGCCGGCGATAATGAGAGCTTTGGCACGTTGCACGATCAGGTCGGCTTTTTCCCTCGCCAGCTCTGCAGCGGACGCCGAAAATTCGGCAGAAGCCAGGGCACTCATTTAATCTCCTCCAAAATACGCTCCGTAATATGGGGGCGATGAAAATACGTTACCAGCATCGAGCAAATCCCAAGCAGCACCACAAAGACTGCTCCGATATCCCAGTTCACCAGCCCCAGCATGTCCAGACGCAGTGCGGAAATAACACAGGCCACACAAAAAATCGGGATAAGGTTCCAGCTCTGCATCAGCTCAGTCCATTGATTTACTTTTTCCAAACCCGGCAGAGAAACTCGAAGCAGACAGGCTATATTTAGATAAGCAGTGCCTGCAAAATGCAAAATCGGAGCCAGAATTGCCGCAAAAAATACGATAATGGAAATCGACCCATAGCTTTGTGCCTGCAGCCCCTTAATGCCTGTGATGATGAGATTTGACTGCGTATTTCCCATCACGTTGAAGGTCATTATCGGATACACATTTGCCAGAAAACAAAGGATCAGCCCCGTCAAAGAAAGTGCCAGCGAAGTCTGCAAACCATCACTGCTGCAGTAACGATGAATCTCACTGTGACAACGCCGACAACATAAGGCCGTCCCCGCCTTCAGCAATAAATTACGACACGCCGCACCACATGCGGGACAGTTTATCCAGTGTTCGTTCGTGTTCTGCTTCGACATACTCAAAAAGACAGGCCGTTCTCTTCTAACGTTTTTTTGCTGTATATCAAGCTCAAGCCCGGGGATGCGCCGCATCGTAGGCTTTGCGAAGACGGTCCAGCGTGACGTGTGTGTAGATTTGAGTTGTTGACAGGCTGGCGTGGCCAAGCAGAGTTTGCACACTGCGCAGGTCTGCCCCACCGTCGAGCAAATGCGTAGCAAAGGTGTGCCGAAGTTTGTGCGGGCTGATCTCGATGGGGAGTTTTTCCATCTGCACGTATTGTTTGACAAGCAGCCAGACGGAACGGGCCGACATGCGTTTGCGTAGTTTGTTGATGAAAAGCGGACCGCTCTGCACTTTGGCTGCGAGACGGTATTTCTGGATTGCGATGGCCGCTTCCTCACCGATCGGGCAGAGGCGTTCCTTCGAGCCTTTGCCAAGCACACGCACAGTTTCAGAAACAAAATCCACCTGCTCAACATTGAGTGAAGCCAGTTCAGAAATTCGGATTCCCGCTCCGTAAAAAAGTTCCAGAATCGCGACATCCCGGCTCTTCATCCATACCGGAGCCTGCTTCGTCTGCGGTGCACGCAGCGGAGCCGAGAGGAGATTTTCAACCTGCGCCGTCGTCAGAAAAACCGGTAATTTTTTCTCCAGCTTCGGAAGTTGCACCTCTGCAATTGTATTTTTTGTGACATGTCCCCGCGTGATCAGGAAGCGATAAAACGAACGCAGAGCACTGAACTCCAGGCGCAAGCCGCTTTTCTTACGCCCCTCTTTCGTCAACTCGAAAAGATAATTTTTAAAAGTGCGGGCCGGGATATTTTTCCACTGCGTTCCCGGCTCGTAAGCTCTGAAGCGACGCAGGGCAGCAGCGTAGTTTCGCAGCGTATGCGCTGAAGCATTCATCTCTCCTTCGAGATAAATCAGAAACTCACGCACCAGCCTGTCATCGTCCGCTTCAGCAACCGAAGCGGCTTTATTATAACCCGCCTTTCGCCTGGCCGGACGTGACATAAAAAAAATCTCCAGGCAGGAACTCAGCAATCTGAGCTATGCCTTCGCGCCCTCCGTGCGCGGTTCAAATTTCAAAGTCGCATGGCGTGTTTCCAGTCCGTCGGGAGAGGTCGTGACAACAGGAATCTCAAACTCCCCATCAGGTAAAGTATCGTAAAATCTCAGGCTGCCATCTCTCTGCAAACTTACGGGATGCCCCGCGAGTGTAAACTGATCTGCCAAACGAACATTGCCACCCGAAAAAACCATTCCGTCGCTTGAGTCCAGGTGCGAACTTCCCCCGCTCATCGGGCTGCTTAGTGATGACCCCTCACCCGAAATCCAGCTTGCAAGATCGCTCCCCGACCAGGGCGAACCCGAGCTCAGGTTTTCGCTGGCACCTGCTGCGCTGTGGGAAAAGGAACTTAAACTCTCCTCGCTCTGCCAACTGCTGATACCCGCAGACGAAAGGGTTTCCATTAAACCGGAAAACCAACTGCTCAAAACCGACAGCCCCGAAGAAGCCAAAATCTCTCCACTGGAAAGTCCGCCTCCGGAAATTTCGGAAGAAAAACTGCCCGAACTCAGAAAACTCGATTCAGCAAGCAAAGCCTCAAAACGGGACAGCCAGGACGCGCCGACTTCACTCGAAAGAAAGCTTTCCAGTTGGGCCGCCAGCTTTTTATTCCACGAAGTGAGCGACTCCGAAGAAAGTGCAGAGGCCGATGCCCAGGAAGCAAACCAGTCGCTGCCCAGTGCCTCCTCCAGCATACTAAAAAGAGAGGCATCAGCTTCGCTCGCACGCGCTGCAATCAATGATGCCGCTTCCTGCGAAAGCACCTGCAAAACAGAAGCCGGCAGCGCCGTAGGTTTAAAGTCCTCCCGACTTAAATCCTCGTCGATACTTACCCGGGCCACAGCAAAATCCGTCTCGGACGACAGATGCTCACCGGGTGTAAAAACAGACGAGGACTGCCCGAGTGAGATCCATTCGTCATTTCGGAAAACTCCGATTTCCGCGTGATATTTTGCAGAAGCGTTAGCGACATCGAAATAATAATTCCCTCCCTCGAAAGAGACTTCTATATCACGCTCAGGATTATTTTCGTTAAAAATTCGCAGATGTGTGGGACCACCTGGATGCTGTCGAATGTCGATATCCCAGTAAGCAAAAAGACGACGCGGAGCCAGTGCGGTCAAAAATAAATCTCCCGTTCCATAGAAGCCCTTAACTGATTTTTCCGTCGGCGGTTCCCTGTGAGGCAGGTCCTCAGCAGAGCCGATGATTGGTGTATTGTGAAGTTGAAACCCGGGGGTAGTTTCTCTGACAGAATTTTCTTTCCGGTTCGTTTTCATACAATTTCTTTACTCCATAAGGGCATTCCCGGAAATCTCATTTGCCGCAGAGAGGCCGGACAGGATTTTGGAGACAAGGCGAAAAGATAGCCGCTGGCCTTGTCCCAACGAGTATCTTTTCAATGCCGGCTCCAGGATTTTAAACAACTCTGTGCTGCAAATGAGGTTTCCGGATGTGCCCATAAGCGTCTCTTCATCCTTAAGACATCCTCCGGATACTGCAAACATATAAATGTTACGGAGTATTAACTTTTTTTTCTTCTGCCTTCCAGGGAAAGCAGCGAGCAACATACAACCTGATGCTTAAATATGCAAAATTGTATTTTTAAGCAACAAATTTAATATTTATTTTTCGGCTGATCATATTTTTACAGAATACTTCCAAAGCTTTCAAATAAAGATATTTACTACTTATAACTCTAAAATTTCCATCTAAATAATGAAGAAAAAATTTTTCCATAATTACACTTGACGAAATATTGAAAGGTTGCATTTTATTGCGCGCTCTAATTTAAGTTGCGTTGAAATAATATCTGCAATCACAAATCAGAATCTCAGCCTGCCTGAATTTTAAAAAAATAAACTTGTTTAATTATGAATATGAAACCCGTTGTAATCTGGAATACTTTTTTAACTCTGACTCTTAGCATCGCTCTGCTCATGCCCTGGCAGCACGCGAATGCACAGTCGTTCACTTTCAGCAATACTGCCACTCAATCCCTTGAAATAATCAATGGTGAGTATTTTATGAAAACCACCGTGCAAATATTAGACAGTAGCGATGGCACGACCGTTGTAGGGAACTTCAACAGTTACTTTGAACACGATCCGGCTGATCGTTCGACTTCATACAGATACGACATCAATGCCAGTGGCCAGCTCACTGTGGGCTTTTCATCCGGAGTTGTAACGCCACCTTTCGATTACAGTAACTGGTTTGAAATTACCGCAGAGCCAGGCTACCAGCTTGATGTTGATCCGGTAAATATGTGGGGCCGCGCCGACACGACAATTAGTGGGAACAATACGGTCTGGAACAACATCGACCAGGTATCCGTCTATTGGGGAGGAAGCACCGCTTCCGCCGACCTGATTCAGAACGGCACCAGTTCATTGAATATCAAGGACAGCAGCGGTAATCGCCTGCCGTTCAATCCGCCCTTTGCTTTTACCAATAGTCCGGGAATTTTTTATGATGCCTCGGATTGGGCAAACAAAACGGCAACCCGCGGGCGTGCTCCTGTTTTTATCATCAGCTACGATGGAAATCCTGTCACCGCAAACTCTCCAATGACCGGAGGCTGGATCAACCGGGCGGGCAGACTGGCTAACGAAAACTACCAGTTCGGTGCGATTACCGGTACCTTCACAGCAATTCCTGAGCCCGGCACGGCCTCCCTCGCCGCAACCGGAATCGCTGTGCTCGCTTGTCACAGACGCCGTAAAAAAACACGTATCCTGTAATCTGCTGCCTCGGATAAAATCCGGCTCTGCGGAAACTCCTCTTCAAAGGGATCGAGATAAGTATCTCCCTCGAAATTTCCTTTTACTTCGGTGACGTAAACCGCCGCGCAATGCGGCAGGAGAAGTCGGTAAATCTCTGCTCCGCCGATTACGAAACACTCCCGTCCTGCTTCGAGAGATTCGTTGGATTCGAGCAATTCGGCGACATCGTGAAAAACACGCACTTCTGCTGGCGGGGAGAAATTTTTGTCTCGTGTGAGAACGACATTTTCGCGTTTGGGAAGTGCTCTGCCTATCGAGTCCCAGGTTTTACGCCCCATTACAATCCGATGTCCGATTGTGGTTTGTTTAAAAAATTTCAAATCGCCCGGCAAATGCCAGGGCAGCTTTCCGTTTGCGCCGATAAGGCGCTCGGTAGTCATTGCGACAATCGCTTTCATCAGACCGAGATCGGAGCGCGAATCGCCGGGTGTGGATCGTAAGCACTCAAAGTAAAATCCTCGAAGACAAAATCGTGGATATTTTTCACCTCGGGATTCAGGTGCATTTTGGGCAGCGGTCTGAAGTCTCGCGAAAGCTGCTCCCTCGCCTGCTCAAGATGGTTTTGATACAAATGCAGGTCGCCAAAAGTGTGGACAAAATCCCCCGGCTTCAGCCCTGTGACCTGCGCGATCATCAACGTGAGCAGTGCGTAGGATGCGATGTTGAAAGGCACGCCAAGAAAGAGGTCTGCGCTCCGCTGGTAAAGCTGACAACTCAATTCGCCGTCCTGCACGTAAAACTGAAAAAGTGCGTGGCAGGGAGCCAGTGCCATCTGATCAAGCTCGCCGGGATTCCAGGCCGATACGACCAGGCGACGACTGTCGGGGGTCTTTTTTATTTGCTCGATTACCTCGTCGATTTGATTGATCGGAGAGCCGTCCGGCTTTCGCCAGTCTGCCCATTGTGCTCCGTAGATGCGGCCCAGGTCGCCCTTTTCGTCGGCCCACTCGTCCCAGATTGTGACTTTATTTTCGTGGAGGTAAGCGACGTTTGTATCTCCTTTTAAAAACCAAAGCAGTTCGTGAATGATCGAGCGCAGATGTAATTTTTTTGTCGTGAGCAGCGGGAAAGATTCGCGTAAATCAAAGCGTTCCTGTGCTCCGAAAATCGAGAGCGTGCCCGTGCCGGTGCGGTCGCCTTTAGACTTTCCATGCTCAAGAACTTCGCGGAGCAAACGGTGGTAGGATTTCATAAATTTTTTAACAGACGCCTAAAGTAAGAGTTCCAGCGGGTCGATGCCAAGGCCGACAAGCTGTTTATAAAGAATCAATATAAGAACGCCCAGCAAAAGGGTCAAAGCAATGGAGACACAGCCCATCCAGAGCCCGGCTGTTGCATTTTTATAAGCCGTGGATTTCGGATACTCCCGAAATTTGTGACGCAAAAAATACCCCAAAATTATGGCTGGGATACCCGTGATCGGCCCGGCAAATGCGACTCCCAGAAGCCCGAGCAGCAGGGTCACTCGCGCCGCAGACGAAGTCGGATCCTGCCCCGGGGTTAAGGGCGCATCCTCGACGGGAAATGGGGGTGGCTGTTGCAATTTCTATCTCGGCTATGCGTGGTATTCCTGCAGGCTTTTGACCTCAAGCGAACGTTCATGCAGACTGCGAATCGCGGTGATACTGGCCTGGGCGGCACGCATGGTCGTCATCGTCGGTATCCGGTGAGATACTGCAGCGGAGCGGATTTTCACTTCGTCAATTCGAGGCTGCTGACCGGACGGTGTATTGATAATAAACTGAATCTCGTCGTTTTTGATCATGTCGAGAACGTTCGGACGCCCTTCGTCCAGGCGGTGCAACAACTGGCTCGGAATCCCGGCTTCCTGCAGGACCGACGCCGTGCCCGCTGTCGCGCACAGCTCAAACCCAAGCTCATGAAAATCGCGGGCAACCCCGATAATCGCCGGTTTATCCGAGTCCCGCACACTTACGAAAACTTTTCCGCTCTTTGGCAGGCCGGGCTGCGCTGAGAGTTGCGCCTTTGCGTAAGCATGGCCAAAATCGCTGTCGATTCCCATGACCTCGCCCGTCGATCGCATCTCTGGTCCGAGGCCGATATCGATACCGGGGAACTTGATAAAAGGAAACACCGCTTCTTTAACCGAGAAATGTTCGGGTGTTATTTCTTCAGTAAAACCGAGTTCTTTTAAAGATTTGCCGGCCATGATTTTTGCGGCCAGCTTGGGGAGCGGCACACCGATTGCTTTGGAAACAAAGGGTGCCGTGCGCGAAGCTCGTGGGTTCACCTCGATCACATAGACCTGGTCGTCTTTGACAGCGAACTGCACATTCATCAGGCCGTGCACATTGAGTTCGCGGGCCATCGCACGGGTTGCGCTTTTTATTTCTTCGATATTTTTTTCGCTCAAAGAAAATGCCGGAATCACACAAGCCGAATCTCCCGAGTGGATTCCCGCCTCCTCGATGTGCTCCATCACGCCGCCTATGATACAATCCGTCCCATCCATGATGCAGTCCACATCGACTTCCGTGGCGTCTTCAAGAAAACGATCTATCAGGATCGGGCGCTCCGGCGAAGCCTCCGCTGCCGTGGCAATGTAACGTCGCAGGTCTTCGTCGCTGTAAACAATTTCCATCGCCCTGCCACCCAGCACAAAGGAGGGCCGCACAAGAACGGGGAAGCCGATTTTTTGAGCGACCTGCGAGGCTTCATCTGCCGTTGTCGCAGTGGCTCCCTCGGTCTGCCGGAGCTGTAGTTTGTCGAGCATGGCTGCAAAAAACTTGCGATCCTCTGCTTTCTCGATGCTGTCGGGCTGTGTGCCGATGATTTTGCAGCCATGCCGATGCAGGTCGGCGGCGAGGTTCAGCGGCGTCTGTCCGCCAAACTGCACGATGACTGCATCGCAACTCTCGGCTTCGTAGATATTCAGAACGTCCTCAAGCGTCAGAGGTTCAAAAAATAGTTTATCCGAAGTGTCATAGTCCGTCGAAACCGTCTCGGGATTTGAGTTGACCATGATCGTCTCCCAGCCTTCTTCGCGCAGGGCAAAGGCCGCATGCACACAGCAATAATCAAACTCGATCCCCTGGCCAATACGGTTCGGACCGCCACCCAGGATCATGACTTTCTTTTTGTCACTCGGGCGGATTTCATTTTCGTCGCCATAGGTGGAATAAAAATACGGCGTGTAAGCCTCAAACTCCGCCGCACACGTATCGACAAGGCGATAGGTCGGCAGCAGTCCTTCCGCTTTTCGCAGAGCACGAATTTCGTCTTCCTTTTTCGATGTAAGAAAAGCCAGTTGACGGTCGGAAAAGCCGAGTTTTTTCATCCTTCGCAAAGCGAGCTTTTCGGGCGCTGCACGCAGTTCGCTCTCGGCATCAACAAGCTGTTTAAAGTTATGAAGAAACCAGCGGTCAATGCTCGTAAGATCATAAATCCGCTCCAGCGAAATCCCGGCCAGCAAAGCGTAACGAATATAAAATACGCGCTCCGGATTCGGAACCCGAAGCTTCTGCTCGATCAGGGAAATATCCGGCTCACCATCCGACAGGAGCGGCGGTTTGTCTTTTCCGTCTGCACCATATCCTCCCCTCCCCGTTTCCAGGGAGCGCAGTGCTTTTTGGAAGCTTTCCTTAAAGGTTCGTCCGATGGCCATTGCCTCGCCGACGCTTTTCATCTGTGTCGTAAGCGTGGCATCTGCCTTTGGAAATTTCTCGAAAGTAAAGCGCGGGATTTTTGTGACGACGTAGTCAATAGTCGGTTCAAAACAAGCCGGCGTTTCGCGAGTGATATCGTTTTTTAACTCATCGAGCGTATAGCCCACAGCAAGCTTTGCCGCGATTTTAGCAATCGGAAAGCCCGTGGCCTTCGACGCGAGTGCCGAGGAACGCGAGACACGCGGATTCATTTCGATCACAACCATGCGGCCCGTCTTTGGTTCGACGGCAAACTGAATATTCGATCCTCCCGTCTCGACCCCGATGGCACGGATGACGGCAAACGAAGCATCGCGCATGGCCTGGTATTCCTTGTCAGTCAAAGTCTGGATCGGTGCAACCGTAATCGAATCTCCTGTATGCACGCCCATCGGATCGATATTTTCGATCGAACAAATCACCACGCAGTTGTCCGCTCGGTCACGAATGACCTCCATCTCAAATTCCTTCCAGCCCAGCAGCGATTCCTCCACCAGCACCTCTGTCACCGGAGATAAACTCAGTCCGTGTCGCACGATTGTCTCGAACTCTTCCCGATTGTAAGCAATCCCGCCACCCGCTCCTCCGAGCGTGTAGGCCGGACGAATAATCACGGGAAACTTCCCGATCCCTTCGGCGATACTGCGTGCCTCATCCAGCGTATGCGCAACTCCGGAGTGTGCCACGTCGAGACCGATTTCCAGCATCACGTTTTTAAAAATCAGCCTGTCCTCGCCACGCTCGATTGCCTCTGCATTTGCACCGATGAGGCGCACCCCATGCTTTTCGAGACGTCCGCTGCGAACCATATCCATCGCACAATTCAGTGCCGTCTGCCCACCGAGAGTCGGCAAAAGCGCATCGGGCTTTTCGCGCTCAATGATTTTTTCGATGACCTCCGGAGTGATTGGTTCGATGTAGGTTTTCGAGGCAAATTCCGGATCGGTCATGATGGTTGCCGGGTTGGAATTTACCAGGACAACCTCATAGCCTTCCTCAGAAAGAGCCTTGCAGGCCTGAACCCCGGAGTAGTCAAATTCGCAGCCCTGACCAATGACAATGGGACCGGAACCGATGAGTAAAATTTTGCGGATTGAGTTATCTTTTGGCATTGCTGATCGGCCATGAACCTATGCTGAAAATTCCACCCTTGGCAACCATCACGAGAAAATCATTTTGATCCGCTCAAAAAGGGCACACCCGAAAATCTGCTTTTCGGGCAGAGAGGCCGGACAAAAATTTGGGAGATAAGGGGAAAAGATACCCGCTGGCCTTGTCCCAACGGGTATCTTTCAACGCTGTGTTGAAAATGAGGTTTTCGGGTGTGCCCTAAAGACGAACCACAGAATGCACCAGGCTGCAGCTACGGGTAATTTTTATTTATAGAAAAAACGTAAATTTTTCAGGGATCAAAATTTATAAATATCGAATTTTGTCGATTTTTTGTAAATTTCAAATCGAAGATGAATCTAAAAAACACGTTTTATCAAAAAAAGATTAATTTTCATCTTGCCAAAATTTAAAAAATGAAGATTTTAAGCAAAATTCTTAAATTTTATGGCAAAACAACAAATCACAGATGGAGCCCAGGCTCTGGTTAAAACACTCGATGACCTGGGAATCGAATATATCTTCGGTTACTCGGGCGGTGCGGCAATTCCAATTTTTGACGCGCTGGAAACGGTTAAAACAAAAATCAAATTCATTCTCGTTCGTCACGAGCAGGGAGCAGTTCACATGGCCGACGGGTATGCCCGCGCCACCGGCAAGCCGGCCTGCGTTTTAGTTACCTCCGGTCCCGGTGCGGGCAATACAGTTACCGGGCTGATGACTGCACACATGGACTCCGTTCCGATGATTGTTATTTCCGGCCAGCAGGTTACCTGGATGCTTGGGAAGGATGCCTTTCAGGAAGCGGACATTTTTGGCATCACCATGCCGGTTGTTAAGCACAACTACCTGGTTAAAGAAACAAACGACCTGCCGCGCATCGCTCGCGAAGCACATTATATTGCGACGACAGGACGCCCCGGCCCGGTTCTCATTGATATTCCGAAAAATGTTTCGCAGGGAGCTTTCAGCGGAAACCTGAAGCCTGAGATCACGCTTCCAGGCTACGATCCGCAGCTTACACGCAAAATTTCATCCGCTGAAGTTGCTGAGGCAATCGAAATGATCAACAACTCGAAACGCCCGGTTATACTTGCCGGACAGGGCGCGATGATTTCGCGTGCAGCACCGGAGCTTTTGCATTTGGCAGAAACTCTCGGCTGCCCGGTTACCACGACTTTGCTTGGCAAGGGAGTTTTTCCCGAGACGCATCCGCTTTCACTCGGCATGCTCGGCATGCACGGAACGGCCTATGCAAATAAGGCCATCGTCGAGGCCGATCTGATTTTTAATATCGGTTCGCGTTTTGATGATCGCATCATCGGGCAGGCCGATAAATTCGGTGCCAACGCAAAAATCATCCACCTCGATATCGATCCGGCGGAGATTGGTAAAATGATTCTTCCGACACTGCAAATCATCGGTGACGCAAAGGCATCGCTCACCCACATCAATAAAAACATCAAACCGCTGAACACACGCGACTGGCTCGCCAAACTCAACGGCTACAAAAAGAAGTATCCCCTCACCTACAAAAAGCAGGGCGGACTTCGCATGCAGCAGGTTATCGACGAGCTTTATCATCTGACCAAAGGAAAAGCCATCGTCTCCACCGACGTCGGCCAGCATCAGATGTGGGCTGCACAGTTTTATAAAAACAACGAATCCTACCACTGGCTATCCTCCGGCGGTGCCGGCACAATGGGCTTCGGTTTTCCTGCCGCCATTGGTGCGCAGTTCGCTTGTCCGAACAAGACGGTTATTTCCATCTCCGGCGACGGAGGTTTTCAGATGACGCTTTTCGAACTCGCCACAGCGGCTCTTCACAAACTACCGATCAAAATTGTTGTTTTAAATAATCACTACCTCGGCATGGTTCGCCAGTGGCAGGAGCTCTTTTTTGAAAATCGTGAGTCCGGAGTGGATCTCATCGGCAACCCCGATTTTTGCAAACTTGCCAACTCCTACGGCATCGAAGCCTTCAACATCAAACGCCCCGCCGACGTAACCAAACAGCTCAAAAAAGCTCTGGCTTACAACGACGGCCCCTGCCTCATCCATGCGGAATGTGTCAAAACCGACAACGTTTTTCCGATGATTCCCGCTGGTGCAGCCCTCGAAGACATGCTCACCGAACCACCACGGCGTAAACTACAAAAACCAACAGGATCAACCTAATAAAAAAGCGCACATCCTTTTATCTCCACATCCAAAAATTTTATTTCCAATGAATAAGGACACGAAAACCACCGAAGACATCGCGGCAAATCTGGCGGGTGCTCCGCACACCCTATCCGTTTATGTAAACAACAAACCTGGCGTGCTCATGCGCATCTGTCAGGTCTTTGCCCGACGGGGATACAACATCGACTCACTCGTTGTCTCCCAGGGACGCAGCAGCGAATTCTCACGCATGACCATTGGCTTCTCCGGCGACGCCACCGGCATCGAACAAATTATTAAGCAGGTTTACAAGCTGGTGGACGTCATCCACTGCTACGAACACCCGCCTGAAAACGCTGTCGTTCGCGAAATGCTGCTGATCAAATTCCTCGTCCCCGCCGACAGTCGCACGGAAGCACTTCAAATCATCGATCATTTCAGCGGAAAAACCGTCGATCTGACTCCGACCTCCATGATCTCCATGATCCACGGAGAAAGCCGAAAGATCGAAGCCGCAATCCGCATGCTCTCACAATTCGAGATCGTCGAAACGGTTCGCACCGGCAAAGTCGTAATGGCCCGCGGTGAGCAGTTGACATAGTCTTTCAAAAAAACCTCACACCGGCTTTGCTAAAGGGCTCTAAAGGCAGCAAAGCCGGCGAGGAATTTTTTTTAAATTTTCCTCATTCGCGGTTATGCCCATGCATTCGCGGTTTCAAAAAACCGACGACTCTTCGTTTCCGGTTTGACTCTCTACGATTGTTCAAACATAGTTATTACATGATTAAAGAAATTCGTAAAATTGGAAACAGCAAAGGAATCATTCTCGACACCGCCATCCTTAATGCCATGCACGTGGATGTGGGAGATCAGGTAAATGTGGTAGTGGATTCGGGGGTTGCTGTAGTGACACCTTTAAAACCAAAACCCGCTAAGAGTTTTGATGAAGCACTGGATTCTGTAATGAGCGATTATAAGGAGACCCTTTCCAGGCTGGCATGACCGAATTTTCTTATCTGACTTCGGAGGAGGTTCCGCAAGTTCATGCTCGTGTTCTTACCGAGCATGGAGGAACTGCTGGCATTCGCAGTCGCGAGTTACTGGAATCAGCCATTGCCGCACCACAAGCCAGCTTTGGAGGAAACCCTATTATGACAGAGCCAATCGAAATTGCTGCGGCTTATCTTTTTTACCTCTGCCGCAACCATCCCTTTATCGATGGAAACAAGCGCGTCGCTTTGGCAAGTTGTCTGGTATTTTTAAGAATGCACGGCCTTTCAACCCGCTCGGACTCGAAACAATGGGAAGCCCTCACCCTCGACGTCGCCGCCTCCCGCCTTGACCGCGATGAAACGACGGCCCGTTTGCGTGCTTTGGTGGGCTGAAACGAAACCGCGAAACTGGTTTCATTAGACAGGACTCCGAGCGGCAGTTTCTTTCGCCCTTAATACGATTTAGTGAGACAAATTAGTGAAATTTGCGCAGTAAATTTGCTTGCTGACAAGGAGCCTGAAGATGCCGCATATCAGGATGATACGCAAATCAAAGGCGACGAAGGCAGCGAGCAAAGAGACAAGCGAATACACGAATTTGGATTACTAAATCGTATAAGTCCGTTTCTCTCGAAAAGGCCGGGCGGGAAAATAACACCGCAACAACTGCAATAATTTCAATGAGAGTGAATCTCCGGGATTTTGAACAACTCTGAGACATTATGCCGAAATGGCTTTCTGAATTTCTTCGATGCTCAGCGCATGGTTGTAAAATCGGACATCGCGTAATGCCCCGCAGAAGGCATGTCCTATAGCGCACCGCCTATTTACAGGGGCTTATTGGTATCCAGATTAAAATGGGCAGGAACCGGACTTCGGGCCACGATTTTTGCATTCACATACAAAAGCAATTCATTACCGCTGCGCACCGCTGCTAAATGCTGCTAACCCGCAGGCAGTGCGTGATCATGGCTTGCAACGGCTCCCGCACGTCGGGACATAACTTTTCCCTGCGGCAGGGTGCCGGCGAATAGTGCACCTTTGTAAATCGCCATGGACCAAACGCGGCGCAGAAAATGCTCGGGGGAATTATCCAGATTGCTGAAAAAGGAGAACCGTTCGCCGTCCATACGCCAGACATTGGCCATCGGCAAGGTTCCGAAGTAGCACTTGCCATTATACAAAGAGGTCGCCATGACTTCGCGCTCGTATCCGATCATCCCGACAACTTTCCAGTCAGTTCCTCCCTGGTAGCGGACAATCTCGCATTCCGGCCAGGTGCCGACCAGGAGTTGCCCCTGGCGGGTCACCGCGCAATACGTCTGCGTGGCACGAGGCGGGTCGCCGCACCATGTCCAGTCGCTTCCCCCTTCGTAGCGATAGACTTCGCCGTTGTAGCCGTTGACCAAAATGTAAAGGTTTCCCTCGTGGATTGTCGTGGACATGATGCGAAAATTTGGTCCGACGGGTTTCCTGTTTTTTCCTCCCTCGTATTTACAGAGGCCGCGGCGGTGGTGACTGGTCGCATACAGGTCTCCGCGGAATACGGTCAGGCAGTTGGTTTCATCCGCCTGGTTCGATTCTCCGGTCAGGATGTCGGGATCATCAGGGCTGGCTCCTTCACGGCCTGGAGTACCGCAATCGATCCAGTCTCCGTTTGACGAAATTCTGTAACCCGGACCGCCAGCGAGGGGATTCCCGACGAGTCCGAGCTGGGAGCCGCACGTGTTGTAGCGTCCGGATGCGGCGAATAAATCTCCGTCAAAAAGGGTTAAGGCTTCCACTGAATTGCAGCCGACAGGTGGTGCCCCCAGATCGGTCCATTGTTAACCTCCGCCGTATTGCCAGAGGTGTCCGGCCTGGTCGGCTGCCGTCGTTCCGGCGTAAAGATTTCCATTCACCGCAGCCAGAGAGGCGATTTTTATTGCCTGGCCCGGTCTTCCGCAATCCTGCCAGTTGTCGTCGACATGCGCGTCGTCGATTCCGAACTGAACCTGACGATAGTTGGGCTGAGTCGTCACGGTGGTTCCCGTTTGCGTCGAGACGACAAGCTGGAATCCCTTACGGGCATCGGCATCAAATTTGCTGATCAGATCGCCGACGTTTTGCTGTCTTTGGTATGCAGCCAGAGGCTGAGGCTGAAGTCTCCGTCACCCGTTCGGAGAGAAGGGTGATCCGTCACTTCGAGTGAGCTTTTCGGACCGTGAAAAATGGCGGCGAGATAGCCGTCCACTTCTTCGTATGTGATTTCGCTGGCGACAGAACTTAATTCGTGTTCGGAGCGATTCCGGTGATCATTTTCCAGAGGCCAGTGGCCGACGGGTTTTATGTTGCTTTCAGACATGTTTTGTTGGGTTGGTGAAAAGGGATTGAATTGTCGCGTGAATTTTGTCTTCGTGATCCACCACTCCGTCCGGATTGGGAGCGATTCTGCGCTGGACGCGCCCGGGGTTCTCCGGGTCCGGTTTGCGGCGGTTCATTGCCAGCGAACAGTGCCCGGACTCAAAAAATAACTTCACGGGTTACCGTTGCTCCATTGCCCGGCAGGCAGTCTTTACGATGGTTTCAATCGCCTGCTCCAGGTAGTCCTGATCGATTTTTCCGTGGACAGACTCGCCGATTTTTCTCACTAACGGACCACAATGCGTATGCGTGGCACTGAGCATAATCTGTGAAGCCGGAATGCCGGTGCTCTCGCTAATTTTTTCCCTGATCCGATTCGTCAGCTCGTAGGACCCAAGCCACTCAGAACTGATAATTAAAACCGCGGTATTTTCCTCATCGGTGATCGATGTCGCAGTAACACGCAGAGGATGATAAATGCCTGTGGACGAATGATGCCCTCCCCGATACAGACCGGCCAGAGGACCACCCACCGGCGGCGTGATGTCTCCGCTTGCAACCCCAGCCTGGTAGAAATTTTTCATATTCAGATCAGACTCTGTTGCTTACTTTAACATGTGGCTTTGTCACACACAAAAGCATGTTTTGCTGACTTAATGAAAATGATCGAGGAAGAACACGATTGTATCCGGAAGCGTAAAATCAGTATCAACAATAACTATTAAAAATTTATTTAAAACCTCTTTTTTACCCTTTTTGTTTTATTATGTTGACATTCATTTACACTCGATATAGTCTGCATTTTGACAAATTTACACTCCATGAAATCATCCTCCCCCCTTTCCCTGAAGCCAAATGAGCGTATTTTAAAATACATTCAGGAACATTTTTTGACAGGAGAAACCGCTGTTACGCGCCTCCCCATTGCTGGAGGCAGCACAACACGCACTGAAGAAAACCGACTCTTCAATGAAGCTCTCTGACTCTCCGCCAAACAACAAACTATCATGAAAACCCTTACATTTTTTTTAAGCCTGCTTCTGACCGCCAGACTGTTTGCCACCGAAACACCCCTCCCCGATATGCCCATGGAAATCGCACCGGGTGAAAGCATAACAAAAAAATTCGTTATTTCGTCTGCCGATCTTGCTCGCGAGGAAGATAAAAATGCTTATCTCGACGTAAGGGCATATATGCGCTCGGAGTTACAAAAAAACGCATCCACCGGCTACACACAGGGATTGCGAGTTTTGCTAAACGGTGAAGAGCTTTTACTTGCTGCCAACCGAGGTAAAAGCTTCCAAATTGGCGATGGTCGTACAATCAGCAGCTATTTAAAAGGCAAGGGATGGACTCTCCCGATCCTTAGGGATTTTGAATCCGGTATGTCTCTGCCGCCGGCCTACGAACCTCAGAACTCAGATATCCTACCTTCTCAACTGCTGCTTCCACTGAATTTCAGCGGTGGTACGAAAGGTGCGGCCATCGAAGGCGAAATCACTTTTGAAGCTGCTCCGCCGGACTTGATCGACAGAAACATTACTATAGAAAGTGCCGGTATTGTTTTTCTTTCGGACTCGGAACTACCGGTTCTGAATTAGCAGATTAAAGATTAGCAATCAAAGGCTCGTGGTTTTGACTTCCCCCCGTTCGAACTTTCTGTTTTTTGAAGCTTCTCACGGCTCTGTTATAATATTAAGTGCCTCCCTTAGGCACGACTCCTCCGATTTCCTGTATTGGCTGTGCCAGCACGGTTAAATATGTAAAGCTCACTCCAACTGTTGCTACTGCTCCTCCCTAGCCAGTTGGTCCAAGAGTATTTGCACCTCAATATCCTGCATAACCCGCTGATACATCGACACCCCGGTAACCGCCTTTTTTTGTTTTCGGAAAGAAGGCTTTTTCATTATTTTTCGAAGTGAATATCGATAATTTGTCATATTGTCGGGATTTTTTTTATCCAAATTTTTAACTCCGAAATTTCTGAAAAGAAATATATGAACAATTGATGTCCATTTCAAAATTACATATCAAATAAATTCTCCCATGAAAACATCTTCAGCCTCCCAAATAAAAAACGCAGTCTTTTCAAAAATCTGCAGCAGCCTGAAACTGACAGCCGTCCTCTCCGGGCTGGTGCTGCCTTTTGCAACTTCCGCCGCTCAGACAACCTGGACAGGTGCGGTTGACAACAACTGGCATGAGGCGGGAAACTGGAACAATGGAACACCAACCGCAGCATCTTCGAATGCGACTTTTAATATGACTGGCAGCACTAGTGTTTCCCTGGTCGGTGCTTCAGGTAACACCGCAAGATTGGTCATGGAAAATGGCACTGTGAATTTAGATCTTTCCTCCAATACGTTAACGGGTACCAATCTCATTTTCTTAACGGGCAACGGAGACACATTGTCCGTTAAAGACGGAACTATGACAGGGTTCACTGGACTCACCGCAGGGGTAAGTACAACGGATGATGACAACACAATGAATCTCAATAATGTAACGTTGAATGTGGGTAGTGGTTCCATTACTATCGGGCGTCAGGGTTCAGGCAATTCTTTCAACGTCACCAATGGTGCCACCGTTTCAACGACAGGCTCCACATCTATGGGAACTCTCGCTTCTTCCGGCACCAACAGCATTACCATCCAGAACGCCACATTTAACACCGGAGTTCTTCACATTGGAGCCATAGATCAGGCCAACGACAACACAGTCACTGCCGCATCGGGTGCCGATCTCAATGTCAGCGGAAATTTGTTTATTGGCAGATCGGCCGCCTCCGGGCACACAACCTCCGGCAATACAATGGTCGTGCAAAGCGGAGCGGATGTTGACCATACGGGAAGTGTTTTTCAAATTGGTTTGAATGGCACAAACTCATCTCTGCAGGTGCAGGGGGGCAATTTCACAAGCACTGCGGGAAGCGCGCAAATTCTGGCAGGCACCGACAACCGTATCGAAGTCAGCGGAGGAACAGCAGAATTTACGGGAACCCTAACTTCAAGAGGCTTGATCCGCACGACCGGAGGAACGCTCAATGTCTCCGACCTGGTAGCAACAACCTCAAATTCCAGCTTCGACCTGCAGGGAGGCACGCTCATCCTCGGACAGTCAGACTTTAATCAACCCTCGACTCTCGTGGTCGGCAACGGAACGGGCGCAACCGCTACCCTCCAGCTTGATGGCGGCACACATGATACCGG
>JBKEBM010000118.1:0-16484 GCA_047973165.1 Chthoniobacterales bacterium | reverse complement strand
TTTTCTGCATGCACGCATCAAATTTCGAGTGGCTGTCCCTTTCCAGCACGCTATCCGCTGCTTTCCCACCTCGCGCCGGACTCGTCCTCACACAAAAGCTGCGCAATCCGCACCTCGGCCCCATCTTTGACCAGCTCCGTGCCTCAAGCGGACACGAGATTATCCCGCAGGAACGCGCCGTCCTGCGCATGCTGCGCTGGCTGAAAAACGGAGGTTCTTTTTACATGCTGAATGATCTGAACATCGACCCGCGTGAAGGCGGAGTCGTGATCGATGCCTTTGGAATGAAAATGTGCGTCACACCGATTCATGTCGCGATGGCACAAAAAACGGGTGCCGTCCTGCTGCCCTCGACGGCAACACCACGCCCCGACGGGAATTACGATTTTACGATTTATCCAGGCATTCACTGCCCACCCGAAAAGTCGCAACAGGAGCTGGCGCAGCAATGCTGGGATGTGCTCGAAAATCATGTGCGCGAAAAACCCGAGCTTTGGCTTTGGTCTTACAAGCACTGGCGCTACCGCCCCAAAGACGTCTCGCAGGAGAGTTACCCCTTCTACGCCAATGTGGCGTCTCGTTTTGATAAACTCCTGGACAAGCAAAACGGTGAAACTCCGTCTCCCTGATTGACTTATTTTACAAATTCAACTTAGGGTCGCCCGGATGAAAATTTCGATTTCCGCCGACAAAGTAACCATGGGTCGCCAGGCCGCTCAGCTTGGAATTAAGCGTATCAAAGAAGCCATTCAACAAAACGGAGAAGCCTCCATCATCGTCGCGACAGGTGCCAGCCAGTTTGAAATTCTGGAAGAACTCGTAGCTACAAAAGACATCGACTGGAGCGTCGTAACAGCCTTTCACCTCGACGAATATGTGGACCTCTCTATCGAACACGCCGCCAGCTTCCGCAAATACCTGCGTGAGCGTTTTGTCGAAAAACTCCCCTCCCCACTCCGCGCTTTTCACTATGTCGCAGGAGACACGGGAGACCCCGAAGGCGAATGTGATCGCCTGGGTAAACTTATCTCGGAACGCCCCATCGATGTCTGCTTCGCCGGAATTGGTGAAAATGCACACCTCGCTTTTAATGACCCACCGGCAGATTTTAAAACCGAACGCCCCTATCTGGTCGTCACCCTCGACGCCGATTGCCGCCAGCAGCAGTTTGGCGAGGGGTGGTTCCCGACCATCGACGATGTCCCGGCACGCGCTATTTCGATGAGCATTCAGCAAATTCTCAAGAGTCGCTGCATCATCATTTCCTGCCCCGACGAACGTAAAGCAAAAGCCGTCCAGGGCAGCCTGGAAGGGCCGGTGACAAATCTCGTTCCGTCATCCATTTTGCAGGAGCACGCCGACACCCACGTATTTTTAGACGAAGCAGCAGCCTCCCTGCTCGCACAGTCATCTTAAAAATTTGATTCATGAGCGACGGGCTTTTTGACTTGCAGATGAATGGCTTTGCCGGAGTCGATTTCCAGCAATCCGATCTCTCTCAAAGCCAGCTTGCGGACGCCGCTGCTGCCCTGCTGCGGCACGGAACGAATCGCATTTTGCTGACGCTGATTACCGATACTATCGATTCTCTCGCGTCCAAACTTGCTCGTATCGAAAAATTCCGCACAGCCGACGAAAGTATCCGCAAAGTCATTGTGGGCTATCACATCGAAGGCCCTTACCTGTTAGAAAAAGAAGGCTATCGCGGTGCCCACCGAGCTGAGCTAATGAAGGACCCCGACCCGCGTGAACTCGACCTTTTGCAAAATGCCGCGGGCCACAACATTCGCCTCCTCACCCTGGCGCCCGAGCGCCCGGGCAGCTCCAAATTTATCCGATACGCCGTTGAAAAAGACGTACGAATTTCACTGGGCCACACCAATGCCAATGCGAGTGAAATAGATAGTGCCATCCGCGCGGGAGCCACACTTTGCACCCATCTCGGAAATGGTTGCCCCTCGGAAATGCATCGGCACGACAACGTAGTCCAACGTCTGCTCTGCCGCGACGAACTCATTGCCTGCTTTATCCCCGACGGTATCCACATTCCTTTTTTTGCTTTAAAAAACTACCTCTCGGCAAAACCGAACGATAAAATTTTGTTTACAACGGACTGCATGTCAGCAGCCGGAGCACCCGCCGGAAAATATAAAATCGCCCAGCACGTCGTCGAGGTCGGCGAAGACCGCATCGTGCGCGAACCCGGAAAATCCAACTTTGCCGGATCGGCCCTGACACCGGACGAGGGAATCGCTAACTTGCAAAAAGAGCTGGGTTATTCCGAGGCGGAAGCTCGTGCTAAATTCGGCAGCGACGTCGCGAAAGCCCTCGGCCTATGACCGGCCAACCGTCTCCAGTATTTTTCTGAAATAGTCATTCAGCGGCTCGAAAGGCTTTCTAAACTTTGCACCCTTCACGGCTTCTTTGAAGGAGTCCATTTTCTCGATAATAAACTGCGAAAGCTCGGGAATGACCGGCCCCTCGCCCAACTCAACGTCGGAACGTTTTCGCTCCAGCAAATCCTTTATCAGACTTTTCACCCTGCCCTCCGGAACCAGTTCCTGCAACAAAACCTCAAATTCCATCGGCACGATTCCGCCTTTCTCAGCCAGCCACTGGCAGGCCAGCACCGGACGCAACATATAAAAATATCGCTTCAACCGTATCGTATCCGCATCCAGGTAAGACCGCCGTCCGCGAGTCGCCATACTCATATAGTGATACATACACGATTTCGGACAAAAATATTGCTGACAAAGCTCCCAAAATCCCTTCCGAAATTCCGGAAACTCCTCATAAACAATGGGCGATTGCATCCACTCCAGCAAGGGAGGATTTGATTTACGCAGCAACCCGAGTGCTTTCTTTAAATCCCAACCCGAAATATCCAGATCATCAGCAATCGGCACCTCAATGACATCTCTCACAGACGCAACATTCAGATAGTCCCGGGTTGGTCGAACGTAAATAAAGCGAACATCATAATCACTATCCAGCGATTCAAATCCCCAGGCCCGACTACCCGACTCACAAGCCCAAAGAACCGTTACGTCCCGATCAGTCGCCAGTTTTTTCAGCTCAGACTGAATATTCGCTTTTACAGCAGTCATTTTTTAACAATTCGCATCCACAAAAAAACCATCCTTACACAACATCAACGCTTTTTCAAGTATCCGACGTCAATGGAATATAACTTACATTGATATGGAAGTCAGCTTCGTAATTGCCGAACAACAAACCTGTAACTCTCCCGATAAAACAGAAGCTCTGATTTATTAAAAAATCAAGGAACCTTTCTGCTGAGTTACCTAATCCCAACAAAAGCGATATTGCAAAATCAGGATTGCGGGAATAGGGTCCGCAGTTCGATGCAAACGGCTAACGAGATAACTTACCTGGACAATAACGCGACTACGGCTCTCGACCCTGTGGTTCTGGAGACTATGCTGCCCTGGTTGCAAAGCTCGGGTTACGGCAATCCTTCTTCCCCTTACTCCATTGGGAAAAAAGCACGCAAGGCTGTTGAAACCGCTCGGGAACAAGTCGTCAGCCTCCTGAATGCCTCCGCCAGCGAAATTCTTTTCACAAGCTGCGGAACGGAATCGATCAACGCCGCCATCCTGGCCGCCTGTAATTATGACCCGGACCGCCGACACGTCATCACCTCCGCCGTGGAGCACAGTGCAACCCTCAAACTCTGCGAACACCTCGCCCGCCGAGGCTATCAGATCACCTATCTCCCGGTCGATTCGGAGGGGCGTCTGAGCGCAGCCGATGTGCAGAAGGCTATCACGGATGAAACGGCCCTCGTAACCCTGCTGTGGGCAAATAACGAAACCGGTGTTTTATTTCCGATCGAAGAAATCGCTGCGGTTTGCCAGGCCGAAAAAGTCCCCCTCCACCTCGATGCAGTGCAGGCCGTGGGTAAGATTCCCATAGACGTGGAAGCTCTTGGAGTTTCCATGCTCTCGCTTTCAGGACATAAACTGCACGCTCCGAAAGGCATTGGTGCACTTTATGTAAACAAACGTTTTCGCTTTATACCGCTTTTGCGCGGAAGTCAGGAAAACGAACGTCGAGGCGGCACGGAAAATGTCGCTTCCATTGTCGCTCTTGGGAAAAGCTCTGAGCTGGCAAAGGTGCATTTCACTGATGAGCAGGAGCGTGTCCGTGCCCTGCGAGACCGCTTTGAAAATGCAATTTTAAAAAACATCCCTGACACACGAGTCAACGGCAGCACAGAATTTCGCCTCCCCAACACGAGCAACATTCACTTCGACGGCGTGGAATCTGAAGGAGTTCTGATGCTGCTCGACGACGCCGGAATCTGCTGCTCTGCCGGCTCTGCCTGCACTACGGGTTCCGTGACCCCCTCGCATGTTTTGACCGCGATGGGCAAGACACCGACTGAAGCTCGCAGCAGCCTGCGTTTTTCATTTGGACGCCTGAATACAGAGTCCCATGTCGATCACGCCATTGCTACTCTGCCGGCAGTCATCGAAAAGCTACGGACACTGAATCCGGCAGGACAGGTCGTCATTCAGGCCTGATTCACTTTCAGGCTGCGAAACTTTTTTCCGACTTCGGGGTTTATTCTCCCGTGGAAATTGCTTTATCATCCCGCCTGAATGCCGTCGTGAATTTACTGCCCTCAGAAGCAAAGCAAGCCTCCGAAACCGCCTCCCCGGATGAAGATGCAGCCTGGATGTTGCGTGCTCGCGAGGGAGAAGAACAGGCCTTTGCCTGTCTGGTTGAAAAATACTCCGGCATTGTAATCGGTCTCTCTGCAAAAATGCTCGGTGACCACGCAGAGGCTGAAGATATGGCGCAGCAGGTTTTTGTTCGTGCCTGGAAAGCACGCCAACGCTACGAAGCCAGTGCAAAATTTTCCACCTGGATTCTGCGAATCACGCGCAATACCGTTCTCAACGAAATCCGTCGCCGAAAACGCCACCCGCAGCAATCTCTTGACCAACCCAATGCTGACGGCCTGCCTTACGACCCTCCCTCTCCCGCGGCTTCACCTCAGGAGGAAGTGCAACGCGACGAAGTCGTCCGGGCTGTCGATGCAGCCCTGCTGAGGCTTCCTGAAAATCAATGTCTGGCAATGACCCTCCTGCGTTACGAACAGCTCCCCTACGAGGAGATTGCAAAAATCATGAATCTACAGATCGGAGCAGTGAAGAGCCTCATCTTCCGCGCCCGGCAGCAACTGCGCAGTGAACTGAAAAAATTTCTGGAATTGCCGGAGACGTAGAGTCGTCTCCTGGCAGAATCACTTTACAAAATTCCACATTTTGCCTTGCCTGACATCCTGCATTACCTTCGGACTCATCATGTAAGACATCGGCGGATTCGGTAAGTGCGTGTCGTCAAGAACGGGTAGTTTTTTTCCAATCGTCTCATCCCAGGGCTGGCTGCGAGCGATATTGAGCGGTGTACCGACCGGAACTATGCGAAAAATATCACGAACTGCTTTGAGTGGCACACGGATACAACCATGTGTAGCCGGATGGGGTTTTACAAAGCCCCAGTGCAAACCATAGGCAGACTTAAACTCCATCCAGTAAGGCATCGGATACCCCGCTCCGGGGCTGCTGATGCGGCGCTTATTAGCCTGTTTTGAATAAATCCGAAAATTTCCCATCGGCGTCGGAGTGCTTCTTGTTCCAACAGTTACCGGAGTTGCGATCAGGACCTTATCGCCCTCCACAACGTAAAGACGCTGTGCTCCGGTGCTGACTTTCAGCTTCAGGTTCCTGGGATTCTGCGGCGTCTTATCCGGCGGATCGTAGCTGAAGGAGTTTTGCGGGGTCAGAGGTATCGTCTTACAGGATGTCAGCATAGCACCTGCCATGACTCCGACAAAAACGAGAGACAAAAGTTTTTTGAAATTTTTAGTAGTAATCATAATTCGTTTCCCGGCGGGAAAGTTGCACAATAAAAAGAAGCCGCACAAGCAAAAGCTCCGGTCTGCTCAGGGAAAAATTTCCAGGAAACGACTCCCGAACTGAAGCCAGAACGGGATGGAGACAAGACCGAAAAGGGTATTGCCCAGCACGACGCGGGAGGCAGTTTCTATATCACCCGAAAAATAACGTGTGATAGCCACCGGAGCAACCGCCGCCGGCATGGCGGCCTGCACCATCAAAACAATTCGTAGTTCCGGGCTCATCCAGACCCACTTTGCAAAACAAAGCATGAGAATCGGCATTAAGAAAACCCGCAGAAAAAGTGAGGTCAGTATGATTCGTTTTTTTTCGAGGAATTTAAAAGGATTCGAAAAATCGGCAAACATGGCACCGGTCAGCAAAAGGGCGAGTGGCACGGCGGCACTTCCCAGCATGGTAAAAGTTTCACCGGCCCAGCCAGGCAGCCAGGCATCAGGATTCATAAAATTTAAAATGAGACCCATCAGAATCGCGAGGACTGGTGGCGTAAAAATGCGTCGCCAGGCTTTTGAAAAATTTGTTCCGGTCAGCACCGTGACACCGACCAGCCAGAAAGCCAGCTCCACTCCCATTGAAAAACCAAATAACACGGCCGCCGTATCCTTTCCAAAAAGCACCAGGCAAATCGGCAGCGGCACGTAGCCGTAATTCTGAATCCCCGTGCAAAAAGAAAAGGCTCTGCGGGCCGGAAGGCCGATACCCAAAAATCGCGATGCAAGCCAGGCCAGACCAGTCGCCAATAGAATGGATACAAAGCCAAAGAGAGGGGGCAGGAGAACATTTCTCGGCTCCAGCAAACTTTTGTTTCCCAAAATAACATGCAGTGCCAGGCAGGGCAGGAGCACATTGACCGTTAGTTTCAGCAAAGAAGTATCAGCTTCTTTTGTCAGCAAACCACCCCGACGGCACAGCACTCCCAAACCGATGATTAAAAAAATCGGCAGGATAATTCCCAATAAATCACTGAAAGAAAGGCTCATGTGGCTAGGCCTGACAGCAATCGCAAATCACAAAAAATAAGCACGCTAAAATTTTAATTTATCAGCGGATAAAGCAACCCCATGTTACTTTTCAGAAACAAGCGAACGGTCTAACGCCTCCAGCCAAACCCCTCTTCAGACTGCACCTGCGGCTCGGTCACAAAAACCGGTGGAGGCACCTGGATAACCGCTCCGGAACTATCGGTATAATAATTATCCTCAACTGCAGGAGCTTCTTTTTTGGCCGACTTGGTATCCGAATCATCAGCACTCGAAGCGGGAGTCGCTGAAGGAACCGGTGAAGGAGTCGGTGCCGGAGCTGCCACTTCGTAAAAGTTCGAATCGTTTGCATAAGTATCGGACGAATAGGTCGAATAATAAATACCCGCCGGTCCCCAGTAAGCCTGTGGTGCCGAGTAAATCGGACGGTAATAATACGGGCGATAATATGGGTAAACATACGGACGACGATAGCCTGGCCAATAAATCGGACGCGGGTAAGGTCTATAGATCGGGTGCGGATAGGGCCGATATATTGGACGTATTGGTGGACGATAAACAGGGCGCGTTGGATGCCGGTAGACCGGACGTTTGTTCAACTGATAATTCACGGGATGCCTGGTCGAACGATAAACCGGACGCCCCACCGGGCGATACACAGGTCTCGATCCGTAATATCCACCCCGACGATAAGCACCTCCAACATAGACACCACCCCGGTTGTAGCTGCCTCCGACATAAACACCCCCGCGGTTGTAGGCACCTCCGACATGGATCCCACCCCGGTTATAACCGTGAGCATATCCGCCCCCGGCATTTACATAAACCTGCACGGCAGCCTGAGCAGACGACGCGACAAAAAACATCAGGGCTGAAAGGCCTGGAAGAATCGTATAAATCAAGGCTTTCATACTGAAGAGCTTACTCTTATATTAAGCAAAAAGCAAACCATGAATTGCAGAATCTCCAAAGCCACGCTGCTGATATTTATTGCGGCTGTTCTTACTGTCTTTTTGGGAGCCTGCACCTCGGTCAGCGATACGAGACGTTTTTACACCCCGACGGGAAAAATTTTTCGATCTCCAAAAGCAAAAAATACCGTAACTCCCATTCTCTTCGCCGAGCCGGACCTGGCTTATCAGAAAATGGGGACCCTGGAGTTTGCTTCGACCAGGCCGTGGTCGTATTTTGAAAAAGCAATTCGCTTCAACGCCCGCGAACAAGGTGCCGACGCTGCCATTATACGCGAGCGCAGGGTGGACAGTAACATCACCTCCTTTGAGGTTCCGCCTTCAGTCGATTATCGGCCTTTCTGGCGCACGGTTTATTATCGCGACAACCGGGGAAGGTTGTGTGCGACTGAGGTTGTCGATTATCTTCCGGTTTACGTGCCGGGTTACATCGGCCAGGAGCTTGTTGTCACGACTTTCATGAAAGCCGACCTTGTTGTTTTCAAAGAACCTGAAAACTGATAGCCCAAAACTGCTCCTATAAATCACGACGATGGAATTTCATTTCAAAGACCGACTCGAACTCACACCTCCCAATGGTGAAAAAAAACTTCTTCTGCATTCCTGCTGCGCCCCCTGTGCGGGTGAGGTCATCGAAGCTATTGCAGCCTCCGGAGTCGATCTGACCATCTTTTTTTACAATCCGAACATTCATCCACGCGAGGAGTATGAGCTGAGAAAATCGGAGAATATTCGCTACGCCGAACAAAACGGAATCCCTTTTGTGGATGCGGATTACGATACGGATAACTGGTTCGAGCGCGTCAAAGGACTCGAGTGGGAACCCGAGCGCGGACGACGCTGTTCGGTCTGTTTTGACATGCGTTTCGAACGCACGGCACTTTACGCGCATGAGAATAATTTTTCCCTCATCACGAGCTGCCTGGGCATTTCCCGCTGGAAAAATATGGAGCAAATCAACACCTCGGGAGACCAGGCTGCTGCCCGTTACGAAGGGATGAGTTACTGGAAATTTAACTGGCGAAAAAAGGGTGGTATGGATCGGATGCTGGAAATTTCCAAGGCCGAGAATTTTTATCAGCAGGAGTATTGCGGCTGTGTTTATTCACTTCGTGATACAAATCTCTGGCGCAAAGAAAGGAACCGCCCGAAAGTTCAGATCGGAGAAAAATTTTATGGCATCAATGATGAATCAACGATGAAAAAACAGGCCGTCTCCGAAGCGATCCCCGCAAAGCAAATATAATACCTCTCCTCCCCCGCCCCGTCATTTATGGATACCAACCCGCAAAATAATATTCTCCAAAGCACCCGCTCCTACCTCTCCGGCCCCATGGACTTTGTGGGTTCCCGCGTCGTCGAAAAATATCTTGGCTGGCGTGCTCTGCTGACGCCGCTCCTGCGTTCTCTGGGCATCACTGTTCTCGATCCATGGAATAAACCCGCTATCCGTGGTCACCATGCCTACGGCCTGGAGGGTATTCAGCCCGGCAAGGAAGTTTACGAAAAGGATTTCTGGACGAATCCGGCCACCCGCGCCAGCTTTGAAAAGGATTTTTGGGAGACCGTGCACATCGATTTGCGAATGACTGATGTTGCTGACTTCCTGGTTTCATTTGTCCCGACAAATATTTACAGCGTTGGCACGGTTCACGAGATCGTCCTTGCACGCAGTCAGTTTAAGCCGGTTCTTTTTATCAGCCCACCCGTCAAATACGAATTTTTCCCCGAGCTGGATGCCCTGGATGACAAGGTGAAACAGATGCTCAAGTTTTACGGTATCCGCGAAAACCCTCACGGCCTTCCGAGCCAGTGGTATGGAAATATCGTGGGTGGGCACAATATGTTTGACGGCTTTGGCTGGGAAAATCTCAAAATCAAGGATTCGGATTTTTACGAAAAATTACTTAGCTCGGTGATCGAAGCTACACGCCCGAAAAATCCTGATTCAGAAGAGGCACGCGTCTGGAACCGAGTGAATCAGTGGGTCAAAAATCATGCACCACTACAAAAGCTCTGCGGCGGTGTCCTCGATCACATCGTTCCGACAAACGACGAGGAAAAAAAACTTCTCGAAGAAGCACTTGAAAGACCCCAGGAAAAAGAACGCTGCTATTTTTGGTATAACCAGCCCTATGTGCCACAGCGTCCGATGCTCTATCAACTCCTCAGTATCGCCAGCGGTTACATCCCGCCAAAGACCAATATCTCCACACAACTCGGAAAAGACGGCGAAATCAACCACGTCACCTTCGAAGCAGTCGATGACGACTGGCTGCTCATCTCAACCGATCCTCCGCCGCAAAGGAAAGCGTAGGGCTTCTTTTGCAGGCATAAAAATTAGTTCAGGGATTACCTGTTTTCCTTCAGCAGCTCAAAGTTTGACCAGGCAAATCCATATTTTTTAAGAAAATTTCCTTGAGCCGCGATGAACTTGCATAGAAGTTTGCTCATGGAAGAACTCTCTGTATTTTTTAGCGACGCCGACACTTTCTTCCCCGGAAATATGCCCGTCGGCCTTACTTACGACGACATTTCGCTGGCCACGAGCTACTCCGAAATTCTCCCGCGGGATGCCAATTTAAGCACTTCTCTTTCACCCTCGCTGCACCTGCAGCTTCCCATTATTTCCTCCGATATGGACACGGTCACCGAGTCGACAATGGCTGTCCGCATGGCTCTGAACGGCGGGTTGGGACTGATTCATTACAATATGACTGACGAGGCTCAGGTTAAGGAAGTCGCACGGGTCAAAAACCATATTCACGGATTCATTCGCGATCCCATCACGGTGACGCCCGATCTCAAAATCGGCGATATTCTGGACCGTATCGCACGAAAAAAATACCGTTTCAGCACCTTTCCGGTTGTCGATGAAAACGGTGTCTTGCTCGGGTTGCTTTCCGGTGCCTGTGTCAAGGAACGCTACCGCGCACACAGCGTTCAAAAAGCGATGACTCCGCGCTCGGAAGTCTATGCTCTGCCTCAAAAAAGCATCGCCAAAAATGCCATTGAAACTGCCGACAAGTTTTTCACCGAAAACATCGGGATCAATAAACTTCTCATCGTTGATGATGAAGACCACCTGTGCGGACTTTTCACCCTGAGCGATATTGAGCGAATCGAAGAAGAGGCATCACGTATTGTAAAACCAGCCCGCGATGAAAATTTTCGTTTGCTCTGCGGAGCCGCCATTGCGTCTCATCGTAAAAGCAATGGCACACTCGATGCCGACCGCATCGTACAGCACGTCACACAACTTGTGACCGAGGGAGTCGATGCGGTTGCTGTCTCCACAGCTCACGGATTTTCCAAAGGAGTCGGCGACGCGGTCCGTCTGATACGAAAACAATTTCCTGACCTCACTCTCATCGCCGGAAATGTGACCAGCGCAGAGGGTGTCCATTTTCTCGCCGAAGCCGGAGCCAACTGCATCAAGATCGGCCAGGGGCCCGGCTCCATCTGCACCACGCGGGTCGTCGCCGGGGTAGGCATCCCACAAATGACAGCTCTCTATGTCGCTGCACGGACAGCCGAAAAACACGGCGTAAGCATCCTCGCCGACGGTGGAATTTCAAAATCCGGAGACATGGTCAAAGCCCTCACTCTGGCCGACGGAGTCATCTGCGGCGGCCTGCTCGCCGGTTGCGACGAAGCACCCGGACGCATCATCGAAATCAACGGAAAAATTTATAAAGAATACCGCGGCATGGGCAGCCGTGAGGCAATGAAAGAAGGCTCTGCCGCGCGTTACGGACACGACAAAAAAGATGCTATTTCCAAAGCGGCTCCGGAAGGAATCGAAGCACTCAAAGAATCTGCCGGTCCCCTGGACAACATGCTGCGCGAACTCATCGGCGGTATCCAGTCCGGTATGGGATACCTCGGTGCGAGCAATTTAAAAAGCTTACGTGAAAACGCCCGCTACATCCGCGTAAGCCCGGCAGGCCAGAAAGAAGCTGCCCCGCACGACGTTATCACCGTCAAGGCATCTACAAATACGAGCAGTAATTAAAAGGCACACCCGTAAACCTGCTTTTCGGCAAAGAGGCCGGACAAAATTTTGGAGACAAGGCGAAACGATAGCTGCTGGCCTTGTCCCATCGGGTATTTTTTCAACGCCGTCTCCGGGATTTTGAACAACTCTGTGTTGAAAGTGAGGTTTCCGGGTGTGCCCTAAATGCCCGACAAGGCTTTGGGTTTGCCAAGAATTTCTTTAAGCAAAACAGCCTTCCGAAGTGCCTCGGGAGTTTTAAGAAACGCGCGGACCGATCCCGAGACTGGTGGCATTTTTTGAATTACCTGAGTCGGTGTCTCCGCAGCTTCCAGGCGTCTGGCAAGCGCAAGCTCAGCCTCATCGGGCTGAATAACAGATGCTTCCTGTGTTGCGAAGCCTGGTATCGGTGGCGGCACAGGTTCCGGCAGCGGCTCCTCATAAACCGGCTGCTGCACTTCCTGCTGATAAAACTCTTCCTGTGGAGCTGGCTCCTGGTAGGATTCAAAATACTGTGACTCCTCCTGCGGTGGAGGTGGAGCAGAAACCGGATTTTCAACTCCAATGTTATCATAAAAATCCTGCAAAGCCTGATCGGATGCTTCCCATGTGCGGGCTGCCGGAGCAGCATTTTCTTCCGGAAAATTCTGCTCCTGCTGTTGAGCCTTACCGAAAGCACGCGCATTATTACGGCTCTCAGTTGCTGCCTGCTTCGCCTTATACTCCTTCGACTTCTGAATGATCCAGTTGATCAGGCTCAGCAGACCAATAACTATCAGTATGACGAGTTGTTCCATACTCGCTTACCGAAAAGTTTTTTCTGAATGCTTCATGTCGAAAGAGCCGCGAGGATTTTATTTATTGATAGATTCTCCGGATGATCCTTCGTTTCCGGCAATGGATTCACGCATCGACGTATCGGACTCTATGTTTTTAATCCGCATGTAATCCATGATGCCGAGATGGCCGCTGCGGAAGGCTTCCGCCATAGCCAAAGGAACCTGCGCTTCGGCTTCAACAACCTTGGCACGCATTTCCTGAACACGAGCTATCTGCTCCTGCTCACTGGCAACAGCAGCGGCACGCCGCATTTCCGCCTTGGCCTGAGCAACCACTTTATCGGCCTCGGCCTGCTCTGCCTGGAGCTTGGCACCGACGTTTGTTCCCACATCGACATCCGCGATATCAACCGAGAGAATTTCAAAAGCCGTTCCGCTGTCCAGGCCCTTCTCCAGAACAACCCGGGATATGCCATCAGGATTTTCCAGGACTGCTTTGTAAGAATCTGCCGAGCCGATGGAAGTAACAATGCCCTCACCCACACGAGCCACGATCGTCTCCTCTGTCGCACCTCCGACGAAGCGATCCAGATTGGAGCGAACCGTTACCCGCGCACGAACCTTTACCCCGATACCATCCCGGGCAACAGCATCAATGAAGGAGCGCCCTTCGGACGGATTCGGGCAATCGATGACTTTTGGATTGATGCTCGTGCGAACTGCTTCCAGGACCGTTTTACTCGTTCCTTTAATCGCCAGGTCGATCGCACAGGCGCGATTATAATCAAGGTCGATGCGTGACTTATTTGCCGCAATCAGAGCCAGCACAACGTGCCCAACATTTCCACCCGCAAGATAGTGCGCCTCCAGCAAATCGGTCGAAATGTCAATGCCCGCCTTAACAGCCGTAATTCGGTTATCAACCACAGTTCCAAGAGGCACTTTCCTGAAATGCATCCCAATCAAACTGCCCAAAGTAACCGGCGCACCCGAAACTCTTGCCCGAAACCATACTCCAAAAAAGTTGAGTAGGATTATAAAAACCACCAGGGCGACAACCGCCACTATACCGAAGAAAATAATACCTATAATATTCATAAAATTAATAACCTCCCGCTCTATATAATAGAGAGCAAGCTGATTTCCAAAGACCTAATTTTAGGAATTTTCAAGTTGCCGCACCTCCACGCGACTGCCCTCCACCTCCGTGACAATCAGCGTCGCATTTTTTTCAATCCAGGCTGAGTCTGCAACGACATCGATGCGAGTCCCATCGATAAGAGCCACCCCGGACGGACGCAATGCAGTCAGCGCAGAACCTGTTTTGCCAAGCAGAGCGTCATATTTTGACTGTTCCGGAGAGTCGGCGACATGGCCGAGATTGCTCATCTTTTTTCCAAAATAACTCCCCGGAAACGTATACATCCAAATAACAAAAGCGACAAACGCTGCCACCAGAAAACAAACGCCCAAAACGCTGCCCGTAAAAAATCCAAAAGCAACGTAACCCCAAATCACGGCAATGAGCAAAAGCGTCCCCGCAACCAGGCCCAAAATTCCGCCGGGGATAATAATCTCAGCCGCTCCAAGCGCGAAAGCAATAAGGACTAAAGCGGTAATTCCGAGAGCTGGAGAAATATCGGTAAACATTGTGCGTATTCCTTACTCGTTACCGATAGTTCGCTTGCCTGTCAGCCACTCCTGCACATTTCCAATTACACGCAGGGTCCCCTTCCTAACACTATCGGAAGTCTTCTTCGCGGTGCGGCCAACCGCTCCGATTGCCCCCCCGCCCTCGTCTTCGCTTTTCCCGTCAGCATCCGAGGAATCAGATTCCGCGAGATTTTTCCTAAAAATTCGCAGGGGTGATACAACGCTGCCATCACTCGCCGAAAGAGCGATATTTGCAACTTCCACATTGCGATAGTCCAGGAGCTTAAGTGCCCAGATTGGCCGCCCTGTCGCAGCGTCTGTCCTCAAAATATAATCGATCCAGTGAAAGCCCAGGCCGTTTTTTGAAGCCTCTTTGTTTACAATACCAAAAACCTGCTGCGAATCCGTTTGAATATCACCAGCACGCAAAACAGGCATTGCCCCAACCCCGCTGAAGCCGCTCAGCGGAGTCTGGTCAGCATGTATAGTGCCATTCAAAACCTCTATTTCACGGACTCCTCCGCGAGCCTCCGAATCATTAAAAAGAAAGGTCCATGTATCCGGCTGGGGTGCCCCGTGCTGTCCGTTGATTTCCACGAGCTGCCTGACCAGAGCCGAGGACTTATTTTTTTGAACGACAGACAAGGCCTTGAGAGCAGTGTCTGCGGCAAATGCAGAAGCACTCAACGAGAGAAAAAAGCAAACGATCAACGCGGCACATCGGTATAAAAAATTCATAAGCCGCATTTATTCTAATATATCAGGCTAACGAAAAAAGTGTAATTTTTTGAAATCACACCTGGCAATTCAGGCTACTTTGAATTTTGCGACAGAGAGTTTTGCCTCTCCAGAATCGCACGTTCCGTCGCAGTCAGGCTTTGTAAGCCATCGCGCATGACCTTGGCAAAAATACGTTCAACCTCCCGACTCGACGGAGAAAGTAAACGCGTAACCCCTTTGGAAAAGCTTCGCACTCCCGGCAGTCCCGTGCGCGTTCCGATCCACGGCAGACAATTCGTATAAAAATAAGCAAATGCGATCCCCACAAGTCCGCCCCCGATATGCGCGAGATGCCCAATCCCCGGCATGATTCCAAGAAGCTCCGACAAAATGGCAAAGCCAAGCAAAAAGAATCCCAACTGCCTGGCACGCACCCGCAGCGGCAATACGAAAAAAACAAGTGCCGTAATCAAAACATTCGGGAACATCGTCGTAAAGGCCAGTAAAACAGCAAACACCCCAGCCGAAGCTCCAATCAGCAAACTCGACGGCACAAGCACAGTCTGCAGCAAACCACCCGCAACACCCCCGGTCAGAAACAAAAGTAAAAACCGGGGCCGCCCCAGGATGCGCTCCATCTCTGCCCCCACAAACCAAAGCGTAACCATATTAAAAAGCAGATGCATCAGGTTCCCGTGAAGAAACATATAGGTAACAAGCGTCCAGATACGCCCCGACATGAGTCCCTGATAATTCAGCGCAAAGACTGTAAAGAAAACGTGCTCCGCCAAAGGACCTCCCGCCGCCAGGATGAAAGCCTCAATGAAAAATACGATTGTGCAGATCAGCACAATCGCAGCCGTCATCGGGCGCTGTCGAATACGGGAAGCAAGAGACATTATCGAAAGGTTATAATAGCAACCTTAAGAAACCGCAAACAGGAAACAGACAAGAGAAGATGTAATACGGTTTAGTGAGACAAACTCGTAAAATCGTATGACTCAGGTCGATTGGTTTTGATTCAGATTTTGCTGTCGGGGCATGAACTTCAGGCCGCTGGGAGTGGTGGCCAAACCGCCCTGGGAGGTTTCTTTAAAAATGCGGGGCATTTTTTGCCCGACCTCGCGCAGAGCACCGACGACCTCATCAAATGGGACGATGCTTTTTACACCGCTCAGGGAGATGGTGCTGGCTCCGAAGGCGTGGATTCCGAAGAGGCCGTTTCGCATCATGCAAGGCGCTTCGACGTAGCCACCGATTGGGTCGCAGATGAGGCCGAGAGTATTTTGTAAAGCGAGTGCAGCTGCGTTTATGCTTTGGGCGGGAGTGCCGCCGTCGAGTTCGCACAGAGCAGCGGCGGCCATGCAGGCGGCACTGCCGACTTCGGCCTGGCAGCCGCCCTGGGCACCGGAAAAACAGGCTCCGTAGCCGATCAC
>JBKEBM010000043.1:0-6722 GCA_047973165.1 Chthoniobacterales bacterium | reverse complement strand
CGGATACCGATCTGGCTTTACCGTTTTATTTACTGGCAAAGGGAGGAATTGCGCGAGAAGTCGAAGTTATTTCACAATCCGGAGGAGAGAAACATACCTACCATATTCAAACCGAGCTGTCTCAGCCCGAGGGAAACTGGCCGGATGGAATGGTTTTTATTAACAGCTCTGCAAATATCTCGAACTGTACAGTAGAGGGACTTAACGGATTTGGAGCACTTGTTTACGGTCCTGAGTCTAAAGTGACTATCAGCAACTCTTCATTCCTGAAAAACGGAACAGTTGGAATTGTTTACGGGAATGGCGCAAATGGAACGATCGAAAAAAATCTTTGTGAAAATAACGCTCAGGTAGGCATTGTGATTAGCGATGCAGGTTCCAACGTGGACCTTATTGAAAATACCTGCCGCGGTGGTATGGCCGGAATTGCTTTCCTGAGCAAAGCCCGGGGTAAAGCAGAAAGGAATATCTGTGAAGAAAATGGCAGGGGCGGGATCATCGTCCGGGAAGCGGGTTCTACCGCTACTCTCATCGGAAATACCTGTAGCAAAGGCGAAATCGGAATCAGCTTCCTCGAAGGAGCCGGTGGTATGGCTGAAAAAAATATCAGTCAGGAAAATGCCGAAATGGGTATCCTGGTCGACGGGATGGGAACCACAGCCGATCTTGTCGATAATACCTGTAAGCTAAACAGAGTAGGAATTGCTTTCGTGCGTGGAGCCGGTGGTATGGTTAAAAAGAATGTTTGTGAGGAAAACACCGGTGTTGGCATCTGGGCCGGCGGTGCGGGCACAAAGGTGGATGTTGTCGAAAACGTATCCTCTAAAAATAAAAATGGCATCGACTTTGCCGATGGTGCCACGGGTATCATCGAGGCAAATATTTGCAACCTGAACAAAGACCATGGTCTGCTGATTCGCAAATATGATACAAGTCCGGTCGTAAAAAGTAATAAATTTTTCAACAACGGTGGATACGGATTGGCCTATGAGGAAGTCTCCAAACCTTTGATAGAAGCCTCTAACAGCTACGGCTACAACCATGCAGGCGATTCAACGAATTCCTTTGACAGCACTCCGAAGCGCAAAAAATCTGACCTGCCCGCCTTCGATGAATAAGTCGGACCATCAGTATAGCTCTTTCATCTTTTATTCAAAATAAGTGTCGCCGTGCGCATAGGGAGGGGCACAGCAGCAAAGAAAGCGCGTTTCCTCATGAGCTGTGACCTGATGCCAGGCACCAGGCGGGATTAAAACACAATCGTCTTTTAGAACTTCTTTCTCTTCTCCGTCAACTTCCACGAGCGCACGTCCGGAGAGGAAAAAATAAAATTCTTCGCTTAGTTTGTGGTAATGCCTTGTCGTGCCGGTTCCTGCCGGAAGGCTGGCTTCTGCCAGGCTCTGATTTTTGACGGGAGCATTGCTGAGATCAAGAATACTTCTGATTGTTGAACTGTCTGCCGTTGTGAAGGGTTTTTGACTCGCAAGGTTTTGGATAATCATGAAGGGTTAGTCTCATGAAATTTTTTGAAGGATGCACAGCATTAATTACAGGGGCTTCTGCGGGATTGGGTGTGGAGTTTGCACGGCAGCTTGCGCCATACGCCGGGACGCTCGTTCTGGTTGCCCGACGTAATGATCGCCTGGAGCAGCTTCGCCTCGATCTCGGAGAGCTTTTTCCCACCCTCAAAGTTTTTGTTTATGTTGCCGACCTGTCGGATGAATCTCAGCGCAATGCCCTTGTAAGCTGGCTGGCAGAGCAACAAATCGAAGTGAATTTTCTGATCAATAACGCCGGCCTCGGAGACCACGGTCCTTTTGCCGAAAGCAACTGGGATCGAGTTCGATCGATGCTGAATACTAACATCACCGCCCTCACCCATCTGACACATGCACTTGTTCCCCACATGTTGTCCGGAGGACGCTCTGCGATTCTCAACGTCAGTTCAGTTGCCGGTTTTTTTCCGCTTCCCGATTTTTCGGTGTATAGTGCGACAAAAGCCTTCGTCACCAGCTTCAGCGAATCGCTGGCGATGGAATTAAAACCACACGGAATCAGCGTAACTGCTCTTTGTCCGGGGCCTGTTCCAACGGAGTTTTTCAGCGTTGCCTCGCGCGAAAATGCTGAGAAACGAACACCGCATCACGAAAGTATGCCCCTCTTTTCGACAAGTCCTGCCGAGGTTGTTTATACCGGACTACGTGCTGTTGCCAGTGAACGGGCCCGTGTTATTCCTAACCCTCTTCTTTGCCTGGCGGTCGGAGCGGCTCTGCTGGTTCCTTTCTTTATCACCCGTAAAATTCTATCAACTGCATCTTCTCGCTTTTAAATTAAAATTCTTTATTTATCTCTCCTGTTGACTTCTTGCGGACTTCTTATCACCTTCTTGTGAAAAATTTCACAATGCCGGAATCGATTATAACAGCTACACCTCCAGGTACACGAACTGTCAGTTCTCCGGAGGCTCGTTTCAAACAAGCTTTCGAGTGCGTGGCCCCTCAATTGCAGGATGTGGAAAAGAGAATCAGGAGTCAGGCTCGCAACTTTGATCCGGCGATCGAGGAGTATATGGACTATGTCTGCTCAAAAGGCGGGAAGCGCTTGCGGCCTGCGCTTGCACTTTTAGCGGGAGGCCTTACCGGTTCACCCGATTCGCGGCATACGGACCTTGCAGTGATTGTCGAATTGATTCACGTCGCATCTCTCGTGCATGACGATGTGATGGACGAGGCGCATGTCCGGCGTGAGCAACCTACGGCGAATGCCAAATGGGGAAATTCTCTGAGCGTTTTGCTCGGAGACGTTTTGTTTTCGCATTCGCTTCGCCTGGCTACGAGCTTTGATGATATCGAAATGTGTCGTCGCATCTCGAATGCTGCTGTGAATGTTTGCAGTGGGGAGGTTTTACAAACCCGGCATCGTTTTGATCTCAAATTAGGATTTCGGGAGTATTATAAAATCATCGAAATGAAAACCGCAGCACTCTTTGCTGTGGCCTGCGAGCTGAGTGCTTACTTGTCCGGTGCAAACACGGAGGTAACAGAAGCTTTAAAAAATTACGGGTTAAAACTCGGAACAGCCTATCAGATTTATGACGATTGCGTGGACCTGATCGGCGACGAAGATGAAGCGGGAAAAACCCTGGGAACCGATCTTGGAAAAGGAAAATTTACTTTACCAGTCCTCCTTTTGCTTGAGCGGGTCGGTAGTAAAGATATGGAAAAAATCAGTAGCCTTTTGCTTCACAAGGAGCAGTTGGATGGTGGGGCGATGCGCAAATTTATTCGCGAGGCGGGTACTTTGGAGGATTCGATTGTGCAGGCGGAAAACCTGCTTGCGGAAGCACGAGAGGCTTTGAGTATTTTTCCGGCAGAGCCTTATTGCGACGGATTGGTGGCCATTGTTGATTACATTGATTCGCTTGTTTTATCTCTGAAATAAAGCAGACAGGTCCCCCCTCTTATTTTAATTGCGGTCCGAAGCAAACTTACAAATTCTCCCGACGGGCTTTTTTGCGCCAGGCACGAGGAGTGATTTTTTTTTGCTTTAAAAAATGCCGGTTAAAATTGGAAAGGTTGTTGAAGCCGGAAGCCATGGCGATATCCAGAATACTCATGTCTTTTTCCATCAAACAGCGGCAGGCGTATCCGATTCGTATTTCTGTAACGTAAGCAGTGAACGTTTTACCCATGCGCTGATGAAAAAAACGACTGAAGGCTGAGGGACTGAGACCTGCCAGGACAGCGGCTTTACGGTGCTCTGTGATATGCATGTAGTTTTGATTCACATACCGGAAAACCGCAGTTAGCCTCTGGCTGTCCCGAGAGTGAAGTTCGGGTGCGAAGGAAGCAGAGGCAAGAAGCTTTGGAGATTTTTCTTCGGCCAGAATTCCCAGAATCTCAAGGATCAGGCAGGTTTGTTGCCAGCGGGATTTTGAGTGCAAACGTAAGAGATGTTTAATTGCTTCCTTTTTTTGTGCTTCACAAAAAATAACTCCGCGTTGTGCTGAGACGAAAAGTTTTTGAATCTTTCCGGCCTCCGGAGGCGCAAAAACAGAGTGTTCAGAAAAAGAAGGATCGAAATGAAGGACAAGTGAGTGGGATGAAGAATTAATACTATTATCACTCCACCAGTAATGCGGAAGATTGGGGCCAAGAAAAACCAGGTCGTTTTCACGAAAGGTCTCAATGCTGTCACCGACATAGCGCAGACCTTGTCCGCGTCGAATCAAAGTAAGCTCCCATTGAGGGTGAAAATGCCACGGACTTGTAAAGCAAGGAACTTTAAATTCTTTGATACAAAAAAACTTCTCGGGAGAGAGGTGTATTTTTTCAAAAGCCGCCTTCATACAGTATAAATTGATAGAGCAAAAAAGTATCAGTTTTTGATAAAAGGCTGGAGGACATTTTTTCAGATTCCGGGAATTGTTCTCCCTGTTATGAAAACACCACCAACGACAAAACAGCTTCCTGAGAGTATTTTTCAGGATTTAAACGATCACTATTTAATCACGAAATCTCAAATCGATTTCTTCAGAGAAAATGGTTTCATAAAGCTAAAACAGGTCCTTCAATCAGGGACTATTGAGTTTTTTGGAGAGCATATCACTGAACAGGTAAAGCGATTGAACACTCTGCACATTCCGATGGAGGAGCGCGATACCTACCAAAAAGCCTTTCTGCAGGTATCTAATATCTGGACAAAAGACGAGCTGGTAAAAACCTTTGCCTTTGCTCCAAAACTGGCTCGCATGGCAACTGAGTTACTGGAAGTCGCTGGGGTTCGAATGTATCATGATCAGGCTCTTTACAAAGAACCGGGTGGAGGGATCACCCCCTGGCACGCCGATCAATATTACTGGCCGCTTGACAGCGACCGCACCATTACCGCCTGGATTCCTCTCCAGAAAACGGATATGGAAATGGGGCCGCTGGCCTTTGCCCGCAAGACTCACCGTATGGCCTTTGGACGGAAACTCGAAATCAGCGATGAAAGCGAAAAGCTAATTCAAAAATCTCTGAAAGAAGCTCAGGCAGACATCGATGAGACACCTTTTGATATCGGAGAGGTAAGTTTTCACCTCGGCTGGAATTTCCACCGTGCCGGAGCAAACACCTCTGATCGCCCCCGACGGGTCATGACGATGATTTATACGGATGAGAACATTCGTGTAACGGAGCCAGCAAATAAAAATCAGATACGTGATCTGGAAATCTGGTGCGATAACCTGAAACCTGGTGAAACCCTGGCCGGACCACTCAATCCTGTTCTTTGGTCCAAAGCAGGCTGAAGATATAAATAATGGTTGCGACACTATCAGAGTGGAGACTTCCAGACCTGCCCGGCTACTCGCAGGATGTTTTCGCCGAGAACGTTTCGGATAGTTTCATCGCTGTAGCCTCGCTGGACCAGGCCGACAGTAATCAGCGGCCAGTTTACGGTGGCCATGCTGAGATATTGTTCGGGCTTATTCCATTTTGGGCCATAGAGCCCATCATCCGGCGGCCAGAAATTTTCCCAGCGACGCCTCATCGTTGGCGTAGGAATTAATTTTTCCCTGGCAGCAGCAGCAGCGCAGGCGGAATAAACACTGTCCATTCCGATAGTGACGGCTTTGTCCCCGTAGCGGCGGATGGCTGTATCGACATGTTCCAGGAGCGACGCCAGGTCGCCGCTGCCGCCGAGAAAAGCCGGGACGTTTGTTAGTCCGATGGTACCTCCTTTATCGACAACGGCACGGATCACAGCGTCGGATTTACAGCGCACATGCTGGTGAATGTCCCACAGTGCGGAGTGGCTGATGACGATGGGGTGCTCGGAATGCTCTGCCGCTTCGATGCTGGATTGCCAGCCGGTGTGGGCGACGTCTATGAGGATACCAAGACGATTCATTTCACTGACGACCATGCGCCCGAAATCAGACAGACCGCCGTTTGCTGGTTCGGCGCAGCCGTCGGCGAGGAGATTTCGCCTGTTGTAGGTCAGGTGCATCATGCGTACACCGAGGTTGGAGAAGATGCGGAGGTAACGGAGTTCGTCCTGGGCCGTGTGCGTGTTTCCACTGAGCGGAACGCCGTTGCCCGTAAGGCAAAGAACGCGGCGTCTCTCGGCGTGAGCTTTACGAATTCCTTCGACCGTGACAGCCCGAACGAGAACCTCGGGCATAGCACCAGTGAGTGCGATGTAGCGGGAGAGGCGTTTTATTAAACGCAGGGGATCATTGCTTTCTTCTCCCGGCATTAAGAAAAGAACAGGTTACGCCGGAGGCTTCCCAGGCGGCGCGGTATTCCTCCCGAAGTTCGGGGGTGGATGCCCAGCCAGTCATTATCTCGTCTTCATACAGGTCCTGGTATTCGAGTTCGGAAGCTCCTTCTGCGAGGGCGGCATTTAAAATCTCCGGCTGCACCGGTGCGTGCAGGCCGAGGCTGTAGGATTCCACGACGAGGCTTTCGCGATGAAGCGAAAGGCCGTATTCCCAGTCACGCTGAGAGGGTTTTAAAATGGAGCGTCCGAGTTCGCGAGTCTCAGCGATAAAATCTGCTTGTGCTTGGGAAGGAATGGCAGACATGGAAGCATCTACTAAATCAAAAGCGAAGCTCCTTCAAAATTTTTCTTACCTTTTTCACAATCATCCCGCAGGGGAGAGAACCCGGACTTGAATAAGGAGGAAGATCGACGTGCTTGAAAGCTCCTGCTTTTTAGGTTGGTATCCCGTGCTTTCC
>JBKEBM010000012.1:0-14774 GCA_047973165.1 Chthoniobacterales bacterium | reverse complement strand
TGCCGCGTTCGGGCGGGGAGTATCATTTTTTGCGGGAGATATATCATCCCGCGCTGGGATGGATGGCGGGGGTGGTTTCGTTCGTCGCGGGTTTTGCGGCTCCGGTGGCACTGGCGGCACTTGCTTTTCAAAAATACATGGAAGCTCTTTTTCCGGCTGTGGCGAATTTTCCGCTGCCGCTGTTGGCTTTGGGACTGGTGTTTGTGGTGACGGCGGCACACTCGATCGATTTACGAACGAGCAGTGTTTTTCAGAATGTATTTTCTGTTCTGAAAGTTTTGTTGGTGCTGGGGTTTATTTTGCTCGGATTTTATTTTGGGACTTCGACGAATCTTCAATGGGAGCGTCCGGGTGAACTGACGAGAGAAGTTTTTTCGGCTCCCTTTGCGGTCTCGCTGATGTTTGCGCTCTATGCTTACTCCGGCTGGAACGCGGTGACTTATATCAGCGGAGAAGTGCGAAATCCGCAGCGAACAGTTGGCCTGGCTCTTGTGCTGGCGACCGGGCTGGTAACGCTTTTATACGTCGCTTTGAACCTGGCTTTTTTGCTTGTCGCAGAGCCGGATATTTTGCGGGGGCAGTTGGATATTGCACGGATTGTGGCGCAGGAGCTTTTTGGTGAGACGGGTGGCAATGTAGTTTCCGCACTGATCGGATTTGGTTTGATTTCCAGCGTTAGCGCAATGACCTGGGCGGGGCCGCGTGTGAGTCAGGTGATGGGCGAGGACTACCGGGCTATGGCCTGGCTGGCTAAAACCAATACAGGCGGAATTCCGCAGAGGGCACTTTGTTGTCAGTCCGCTTTGGTTGTTTTGATTATTCTGATTGCACCTTTTCAAAGCATCCTGGTTTTCACTCAGTTTGCGCTGATGGTTTCGTCGCTGCTGACGGTATGCGGCGTATTCGTGTTGCGTCTTCGACGTCCTGATTTAAAGCCTCCTTTTCGTTGTTGGGGTTATCCGCTGACACCGCTGCTTTTCATTGCGATTTGTCTTTTTACGATGGCTTACATATTGCTGAATCAGGCGACGGAAGCTTTTGTCAGTCTTGCTTTTCTTGGCCTTACTCTGCTTTGCTGGCCACTGATTTCCTTTTTTAACAAAAGGCAAAAGCCGTCTTGATTGCCTTTTTTTTCACATTATTGTTCGTGAAATAATGATGCGTATTCTTTGTTTGTTCCTGATTTTCTGCTCCTACGGAAAGCTCGCTGCTCAAATGAAAGCGATTCCTAGAGCTGCATCGACGGAGTCTACTCCACAGGAACGCGCATTGTTTTTGGCAGGGGTTCAGCTTCCGCCTGGTTCACGCCTGGAGGTTCAGCAAAGGGATCCGGCTTACCAGGAGCACATGAAGGCTTACGACGAAGTCTGGAAAAAATTTTACGAGCAGCATTTCAACCCCAAAAGGGAATGGGCCATGCACAGTATTCCTTCGAAATTGCAATCTGCCGGTTTCTCGCCGCAGGTTTTGTTTTACCTCTTCGGTGGACCGGATATCGTAAATGCCACGGCTTTTTTTCCAAATCTGACGAGCTACATTTTGGTTGGAATGGAGCCGGTGGGAGATGTGCCTGCGATTGAAAATATGACACCCGCAGATGTCGCTCAAAGTCTGGATACTCTTCGTAAGGCGACCGATACAACACTCAAGTTTTCTTTCTTTATTACGAAGGACATGAAGGTGGATTTGACGCAGACAAAAATGCCCGGCGTGCTGCCGGTTCTTTATACTTTTCTGGTGCGTTCGGGGTATTACATTCTGGCCGTGGCACCAGTCTCGCTGAGTTCGGAGGGGCAGCTTGTTCCCGGTAGTGGAGCAGGGTTACCGGGAGTTGCTATTCGTTTTTCGGCAGGAGTTGGCCAGCCGACGAAGACGCTTTATTATTTACGAGCAGACCTTTCTAACGACGGACTCAGGGGAGCCTCATCTCCTTTGACTAAATGGATGAAGCAGTTTGGTCGTGGAATCGGATTTTTGAAAGCGGCTTCGTATTTGTTGCACGAGCCGTATTTTTCGGATGCAAAAAATTTCCTGCTCTCGGATTGCGATGCCATTTTGCAGGACGACTCGGGGATTCCTTTTAAAGATTTTCCTCGCGACCAATGGCGGCTTTATCTTTACGGAAATTATGTAAAACCCATTGAACTTTTTGAAAAAAAATTCCAGCCCGATCTTTTTTCGGCTTACCAGCAAAAGCATCTGATTAACCCGATCAATTTTGGAACAGGCTACAACTGGCAGCCCGGTGAGTCGAACTTGCTGCTGGCGATACGGAAAGCCGTACCGCCCCAGGTGCTTCCTTCGCCTGTGAATCCAGCAGTCGAGCCACAGGTAATTTCTCCACCCTCGTCACCGGTGAGTCCATATACCCCTGCAACACGGTAATTGCTTTGGTAGGCAGCGCGGAAGGGCCAGGAGTCCGGGGTGTCGACTTCAGAGAAAAATAGAAATAGTGTCAGACTCGAATGTTATTCGCGCAGGGAACAAATGTAACCACCTACGCCTCCGCTTGTGCGCTCGTCGTTCAACGGCGGTCGCTTGTCTGCGTAAAGCCAAAGGACTCTGGCATGGTATATCGACATTCCTCCAAAGCCTTTCTCGATTTTTTCAAATGCCAACTCACAGGTTCAAAAAGTAAGCGCTAAAGGCCCTGGATTTTGGTAAATCCTGGATTGAAGTTCTGTAGTAAAGCAGGTCCGGGGATTGGTTGGCAGAATGATATTCAAGAGCCGAATCAAGCCGCCTTTTTAAAATTTATTTTTTCGAATCGTATCGGCGATTTGGTGGCAGATTGTCTCGGCGGATTTTAAATCCAGGAGGAGCGAATTCATAGCGTGATTCAGATAATCCTGGCGTGTACGGTCCCGGGGATATTCGTTTTCGACAACCGTGTTGAGCGCATTGAGGAATACCTGCAAGTGGTATCGCTGGTGTGGTTTGGCATCGTTCTGAAGCCAACGATCAACAGCCTTTTGGCAGGTTGGAATGTGAAGCCGTTTTTTCAGAATCAGATACTGCACCGCTTCTGAAGCCATAAACTGAATAAATTTCATAGCGAGTTCGGGATTTTCCGCATTTGCTCCAACACCTATCAGTGCCTGGACGGAAAGCGTAGCTGAGGTTTCGCCTTTGGGAACAGGAACAATTCCGATCTCAAAGGTTTCAATTGTTTCGTAGGCGCGGAGGTAAGGATAACTCCCGAAGTGCATGGCCACTTTGCCATTTCGAAACAGTTCGCTCTCCAGAGCTATCCCTCCTTCAAAGACGTTGATCGCAATTCTCTGATTTTCGACAATGTCGCGATACCACTGGATACTTTTAATGGCTACATCAGAATCAATTAGACTCTCCCTGCCGTCTTTGCTCCATACGCGTCCCTTGTTCCAGTAGATTGCCAAAGGCCACCTGCGGTATTTACTGAGTTCAATTAAAAGGGGAGCCGTACCACGTATTTCGTGAATCTCAAAAGATTTTCGCAGTTTGCGGGAGGTATTTACCAGTTGGCTAACGGTCGAGAAGGCGGTCTCTTCCACAATGTCCGCCTGATGAATCAGACTGCGATTGTAAAAAAGAACCATCGGGGTGCAGGTCAGCGGAAGGCTGTATTCGAGAGCTTCGGAACCGGTGATTCGCTCGATTTCAGGCAGAAAATTTTTTCGAACTTCTGCGACCTGTTCCTCGCAGCCAAGCTCAGAAAAGCTTCGTATAGCTTTCTTTTCTTTCAATTCCTGAAAGTCATAGTCGGTCATCATAACCACATCGGCATCCGAAAATTCTTTTGTCGCCTCATGGTTATCGGATTTGAAAATCACATCCAGGGTCAGGTCGGGAAAGGTTTCTTTGAGCAGAGCTTTGAATTCCGGGCAGGAACACAGCTCGGACAGCGGCGGGATCAAAGTAATGCGGAGTCGCTGGTTGCTTTTTTCTTTTATCTCCGTGGGTAATCTAAGCTGCTTTATAACCACCGAGCCCTGTCCTCGAGCGGATTTAATGATTCCCTCTCTGGCCAGATCCTGCATCGCTTTGCGGGCCGTAATCATACTCACGTCGTATTCTTTGCACAACTCCGATGCTGTGGGAAAGCGGTCTCCGATCTGAAATCCCTGTAAAGCAATACGTCGTTTTAGTAACTGCCCCAACTGAAAATACAGGGGAGTCGGGAGGTTTTTGTCGATTGTCGAATTCACAGATTTAATTCCAGAGAAGCCCCTAAGTATCTCAATAAATTCTCGACAGTCAAAGTTTTTAGAATATCACAAAGATATATCTTTAATTTAAATGATTTTTGACTGTCATGTTCATCCCAGTGTAAAAATTCCGACTGCGACGCTGCTTGCCGAGGCTCGGCGTGCCTGCATTGATAGGATATGTCTTTTTTCTCTCGGAATTGAGACCCAGGAATCCGGTGACTTTGCTAATCCGACCATCAAAGAGGTGGGGGAGGGGAATGATATCGTCTTGCGAGCAATGGCGGAGCACCCCGAAGAGATTGTTGGGTATTGTTTTGTGAATCCGCGTCACCCCGAACATGCGCTGGAGGAAATTTCCCGCTGTGTTCTGGAGGGTCCGATGATCGGTGTGAAACTTTGGATATCGCTGAGATGCAGCAATCCGCAGGTTTTGAAACTGGGCGAACGAATCTCTGAAATGGGTCTTCCGGTGCTTGCGCATTGCTGGAATAAGGCAACCGGAAACTACGAGGAAGAGTCCACAACGAGGGACATTGCCGTGCTTGCAGCACACTGTCCGGAATTACGGATCATTGCGCCGCACATCACTGGTCAGGGGAGGCGAGGGCTGGAGGAAATTGCGCCACATCCCAATGTCTTCGTGGACACCAGCGGTGGGCAGCCTGAGACGGGGATTCTGGAGTTTGCGGTCAGGGCACTTGGCTGTTCGAGGGTTTTTTACGGCTCGGATTATCCGGGGCGCGGGTTTTCGGCGTCTCTGGGGCGTATTCTGGGTGCAAAACTTTCTGAGGAAGAAAAAAGACAAATTCTCGGCTCCAATTTTTTGAATTTTTTAAATCAGGCGAAAAACCGACAGGAGTTGCATGTTTGATCATAACGCTTTTCTCGTTACTTCGGGCAACTCACAGGTGGGCGAACTGCAAAAAACTCTTCAGCGATGCGGAGTTGAGGGTGCCTTTGTGAGTAGCCTGGATGCGATTCGGGATTCCTCACCCTCGGCAGGCAATGCGGCTCTGTTGAATCAAATTGCAACTTATAAAAATCTGAGAGCGGTATCTGTTTTCAATCCGCTTGCATCAACCAGCCAATGGCCTTCGCGCGGCAGAGAGGAGTGCGAAAAAATCAATATCCGTCTGGCTCCCGTATATCATGGATACACGCTGGAAGAGCCTCGCCTTGCGGAAGGTCTAAAAAAAATTTCGCCGGAGAGAGTTTTTATCACGGTGCAATTACGCGATCCGCGCAATCAGAGAAACCGCCCTATAGTGCCGGACCTGCCCGTTGAGGGCCTGGTATCTCTGGCTCATCGCTTCCCTGAAATTGATTTTATTGTAAACGGGATAAGCGGAACTGCTATCCAAAAAATTATCAAAGAGTGGGCGACATGTGAAAATCTTTTAATGGATTGCACGCTACTCGACGGAGCGGATTCGCTGGGTGACTGGGGAACTTACGGCAGAGAAGGTAAACTTCTTTTTGGCAGTGGTCAGCCCATTCATTATCCCGAGGCAGCCCGACTTAAATTTGAACTCTGGAGTCTGGCGCCTCCGCTCCTGCTTACAAAACTACAAAGTTTCTCAGATTTAAACTCTTGACAAAAAGATATAAAGTTATACATTTATCTTAATTATGAAAACATTCCTCCAGTCCTCCGCGTTTACATTGTTGTCTTTAGCCTGCCTGCCTCTGGGAAACACCCTTCAGAGTGCTGTTGTCACCTCGATCGATTTTGAAACCAGCGAGGGATATTCAATTACCGGGGGTGCCGGAGGAACTGCCAATATCGTCGGGCAGCCAGGGGGTGCCAATTCCTGGGCCAGTCAGGCCAACAACCTGGGGCAGGGGCTTGTAAGCACAACACAGGCACACTCGGGCAGCCAGTCTCTTGAATTGGACTGGGGTACAGGCAGGGCGAGGGTAACTAAAGTATTTGATGCTCCAATCCCCACTGCTGCCACTCAGGTAGAGGTATCCATGGCGTTTCGCATGGGTGCAAACTCGGCCTTCAATGCCTCACCCATCACGATTTACGATTCAAGTGACACACCGTTTGCCCAGATTTCGTTTCAAAATTCGGGAGCAAGCAACGCAATCGGCGTAGCGACGGCATTAGGCACTTATACAAGCTCCGGAACAAACTGGGTCAGTAATACCTGGTATGAGCTTTCTTTACTGTTTGATCTGGCAGCGGACACCTTTCAGGTCGCAATAGACGGAGGTGCTTATTCTACTTCGTATGATGTAAAGCAGTTGATTACAGGCTCTCCGGACTATGATGTGACGACGACTTCTTTTTACAGTATGCAGGTTCAGGGAAGCAATGCCGCTGCTGCCACGGCCAATGCCTGGTTTGATAATTTCCAGGTTTCAGCCATTCCCGAGCCTGGCACCGCAACTCTGTTACTCGGAGGTCTGGCAGTAATGTCGATACTGCGTCGTCGTAAGACAGCATAAAGGGCACACCCTAAAGTTTCCGGTTGGACAAAAGTGGCCCTCCCCCCTTTTCATAGAGATGAAACATTATTCGCCCGTAAAATCCCGCTCACGAGGGACGGGCGGGAATACTTTACATGATTTTTCAGAGCAATTTGTGAAAACGATTCCGACTGGTTTTAAGACTGCCTACAGCCTGATTGAGATACTGGTCGTTGTTGCAATCGTTGCCGTTCTTCTGGCTCTGTTGTCTCCTGTGTTGGGGTCTTATATATCGCGAGCTCAGTCCGTAGTGTGTGTTGGAAATCTGCGACAAATCGGAATAACGGCAAAAATGTATAGCTCGGAAAATAGTGGTGTGATGCCACCTGTCAACAGCGGTGGCGTAATGTTCCAGGAGGCCATTGCTCCTTATTTAAAAATGGATGTCGATTTACGAAGCAGCACTAATTCGCGTAAAGACCTGGGCATACTGCTTTGTCCCACCGATCATTCAATGATACCGTCGGCTTTTCGTTCTTATGCCATCAATTACTACGCCGGACTTATTCCTAGAGATCAGACCAGCCAATCGGTTTCACGCTGGACACAAATCGTGAACCCCAAAGAAAAAATCTACCTGATCGATGGCTTTCGAAATACAACAATTCCTGATGCGGCGGCACGTATAGCACTATCATCCACAGGGTTTGTTTCCGCAGATAACGGCATAGGTGTGCAGTTTCGACATGGAAATCACGCAAATGCCTTGTGGCTGGACCTGCATATATCGCCTGTGCGTCCGGAAGATTTACTAAACCACGGAGCCGAGCTTCTCTACCTCCGAAAATAATAAAATCTATGAAAAAACAATCCGTAATATTTTTCCTTCTGGCCGTTTGTTTTCCCGCCTTTCTGCATGCTGAAGACTTACGAGAAGAGAATTTTGAAAATGGTTTAGGCTCCTGGAAACCACGCTTTGGCGAACGAGATGCAGATGTAAAAATCGTTTCCGACCCGGACAATGAAGAAAATCAGGTCTGCCGCTTATTTCTCGATCCCACAGATTTGCCGGAGCCAACACGAAAAGAGCAGACCATCTACATCGCACAAGGTCCCATCGCGGTAGGTGGTGGAAACGAAGTGCAACTATCAGCAAAATGCCGCATCGAAGGCTCGTCTGTCTCGGCAGGTTTTTACGTTTTTTTTGTAGATCAGGAAACCAATGAAAAACAAACCGCCCCCATTGATGACGAGGGCAGGTTACAGGGCGATACCGCAGATCAGGGTAAATGGGAAACGATCAAACAACAGGTCGTAGTGCCGGATGGATTTACACAAATGTATGTACAATTATCACTAAAGGGAGAGGATGGAACCGCGTGGTTTGATGAAGTCGAAATCAAAATCGAATATCCGTGAAAATTTTCGGCTGGCTGGGATTGCTTCTTATCACGATACTCCTCCTTTTTGCAGGATGGATATTTTACAGCACCTTCTATTTACGATTATCTCCGGATAAATCAGAAAATAATCCGCCTAAATTAACAAGTGATAAAAATTTGCAGCACTGGACAAAGCAATCGCCCAAGCAGTTGCGATCTTTGATTCCCGATAAAGAAGCTCACTATCGCTACGGTCTTGGAGACAATCTCGATCCGATTCATAAGAAAAAATTACTCTGGGCAGGGCGCAATAATCCTTTTCAACTAAAAGCAAGCGACGGCACCTTATATCCAAACGACTCCTTTCCGGATTCCGGCTCAGGCTGGTCCGATAAAAGTGGCCAAATTTATTATTTCGCACAGTTGGCAAACGGACTGCGAATCGCAGATATCGAGAAAAATGTTTTACCCGAGCTTGCTCAGGCATACCTGCTGACCGGAGATGAAAAATATGCTGAAACGGCAGCCGTTTTGCTCGATGCCATCGCCAGCATTTATCCCAATGCAAATGAAGGCCCGCTGGATTATCCAGGGAACCGTGCCGAAAAAGCAGGTGGCGGCCGACTCCAGAGACCACTTTATCAAGCAGCCCGCGCCCTGATCAATTATGCCTGGGTCTTTTCCGTTTTTGAAACAAGCAAACCCTTCACCGCAACTTCCCACGGAAACCCGGACTTAACGGTAAGCGAGAATATCAAAAAAAATCTCTTCGCAAACGGAGCAGAGTATTGCCAAAAAAAAGCTGCTGCATCCCTTCAGTTAAACAATGGACTCATCGACTACATCCGGGGGACATTGATTGCAAATGCCGCAGCAGGCAAAGGCCCGGCTTCCGAAGCAAATTTACCGCTGACATTTGACGAAATTATCACCAACACCGTTGATCCCCAGGGCGGCTACGTGGAGACCTCCACATCTTACGCTGAGCACACCATGCTTCTTCTCCTGAGCTGGGCCGATGCGCTGGAGGAAGGTCGTGCTGAAAATGACAAATCACCCTCTCCCTACGACAACAGACGCTTTGCAAACCTCTGCCTCTCTTATCCGAGTGATGTCAGAATTGCAGGTCGGACTCCTCTTTTCGGCGACTCAGGGCCGGACCGTCAGATCGTCACCCAGGACGATTTGCCGGACTATACTATCTTTTATCGGGCACTAAGTTTTTATTTAAAAACAACGGATTCGGAAATTCGACAAATGGCAGAAAAAATGATTCGTCGTTTTGCACCGAAAGACTGGACCTCCCTGAAGTTTCTCACAGAACTCAGCCCACGCAACGAGCATCACACGGAATTGCGAAAGCTTGTTTTGAAAAATAAGGAAAAAATTGCCGCCCTTCCCGAGCAGACAGAATATTCCCGGCAAGATTCTGCGGTATCGACTGCCCGACTTTTTCCGGAATCCGGCCTGGCGATCCTTACAAACGGAGTTTCTGAAACAAAAGAAACTGCCGCTCTTTTGCGATTTGGTCCGACACGAAATCACGGCCAACACGACGAACTCGGGCTCCAGTTTTATGCAAATGGGCAGGAGTATTCTTTCGATCCAGGCTACTACAACACACACCTGCGCTTTGGTTTTACGCGAACAACAGTCGCCCACAACACCGTCGTGGTAAACAGAAGCAACCAACTCCGCGAAGCCAGCCAGGGCGGCACCATCGAAAGCTGGACAAACAGCTCCACACTGCGCTCCGTCACCGCTTCAGATCCCGCAGCCTATTCATCGATTCCGGTATCCGTTTACAAACGAAGAGTCGCCCTGCTCAGCCTCGGTAAATTTAATGCGATTATCGACCACTTCCAGGTCCGGGGCGGATCGGAGTATGACTATAGCTTGCACGGCCCGAGCGGAGCAAAATTCACCATGCCCGGACTCGATGCGCTTAAGCCACAAGCTGGAAGTGCTGCATCTTCTGAGGTTAATTTTTCAAAAGATTTACTCGCGACCGGTGTGCTTTCAAAACCCGCAGGCAAACCATTTTACTGGGCGACACCTTTTTCCGGCTTCGGTTTTTTATCCTCCCCCCGCATCCTTAAAGCCGGACAGGCCATGACTGGAAGGTGGGACGGTGGAACAAATGACGCCAGCCTTTTAATCCATTCCTTTCCTCCAAAGGAGAGCGAAATAATCGTCGCCTCTTCACCTCAACCTCCGGCGAAAATGAATGTGGAGTATGTCCTGCAGCATGTGCAGAGCACACCGGAAAAAAACGTCTCCTTTTTATCCGTCCTGACAATGGGAACCAGCGACACCGTACCTCCAAAGGTCCGTAAGCTGCTGGAAAATTCCGATGGAAGCACTGCGATAGAAATTATCCCCGACGACTCCACCCCACAAAATGCCATTTATTTTCTCGGTGCTGATAACACAGATTTTGTGAGCCTGAGCGAAGACCTCTCTCTGCGAGGAGAGGAAATTTGCCTGATCCGCGATGCATCGCAAAAGATCACGTCTGTTGTAATCAGTGGTGAAGGTGCGGTGAGGATGCCCAGCTTTGAATTAAGCACGCAGAGCCTGATCCCTGAGAATACGAATGTGCAGGAAGTAATGCAAAATCCGCTTCGGATTCGTTTGAGTCAGCCTCTTGTGGATGCGGACAGGCTGGCACAATCTGCAATCACAATTCGAAATCCAGCCGGAGATAAAAGGCAGGTTTTTCTGGTAAAAGAAATCTCGCAAAATGAAAACCAGACTGTTTTGCAACTCGATGGAGACTCCGATTTAGTCGCTATCGGAAAAATTACGGCACATGATGCGCTGGGGCTGACATTTACTACTTCGGCCTTCCTCCCTAAATTCGTGATGCAAACAGATTTCTTTGATCCGGACTCCGGCCTCCCTGATCACAACCGCCGACAAGTAAACATCAAAGATGCTAAAATTTATAAAGGTTTTCGTATCGTATTAAAAAATGCAGCGGGTGACATTACCGCAACCCGGACGCTTACTAATATCGATTTGGAAAAAAAAGAAATTCAGCTTGATTCCCCGGTTGCCGCTGCTGCCGATGTCACCTTCTTTGAAATTCACTCGATTGCCCTCGGAGGGACTATCACTTCTCTGCCCTGGGCCGAGGCAACTCGAAACTCAGCAGATGACTGGACAGTCCAGGGCCCTGCAAAAATAAGCCTGAAAAAGTAATCTGCAGTCCTCGTTTGGTATGGCGGAGCTGGATGGAGCCAAAGCGGGTATCGCGTCCCCCTTGTGCTCAACAGGCCTGTGTAACGGTTTAGCTCATAATTCGCCCCCGCACCATTGTCATCCGTTATGTATTTGAAAAATGCGTCAGCCACATCGCCAAAGGCATCGTCGAAGAGTGCGTCCAGTGAATGCAGCAAAAGCAAAAATCCCCTTCTTGAAGGAGACATCGAACCCGAAGGCACAGATGCTTTTTTGGAAAAACTAAACCTTGTCTGGCATGCTCTCGGACACCGCATTACCTGGAGCGGATCGCTCTCCGTGCAGGGTGCGAAAACCCAATCGGCAAAAACAATCGCCTTCGATTCTCCGAGCGATGGAATCATCGAACAAAACGCCGACACTCTCCGTTTTCGCTCGTATACAACCGGCGACAGCGACGGACTGTTCTTTTACTGATGCCCTCTCTTTAATGTAATGGGATTATTAGCTTTTGGCAGTAGCGTTAGCCTGATCGTGTAGCAGGGCCGACCGATCAGGGTAGGGGAGTTCCTCCCAAAAGCGGTGAAGGCTCCGCCAGTAAGGCACTTCGTAGCTTATCAATGGAATCAAAGAGAGCATTTGAGGAGCTTGTTTTCGGCAGGTTATACGATTTAGTAATCCAAATTTCGTGTATTCACTTACCTCTTTGCTCGCTGCCTTTGATTTGCATATCATCCTGATACGCGGCATCTTCAGGCTCCTTGCCAGCAAGCAAATTTACTGTGCGAATTTCACTAATTTGTCTCACTAAATCGTATTAGAAGGAAGGGGCTGCGGATTCACAACCCCACCGACTCTTCCCGAATTAAAGCCGGTTCGCTTTACGTCTTTTCAGCAAAAATGCTCCGCCTGCCATCAGCATCATTGCCGCCGTGGATGGCTCCGGGATGACGCTGGCGACGCGGAAACCGAAATAATAGGCTTCGTTGTCCGGTGCAAAGTTGAGTCGCGTATTTCCCCCTCCTGCGTTCAGATAGCTAGTTGAGTTGTTATTCCAAAATCCTCCGCGAACCAGACGATTATTGGCTCCGGAATCGTTGGCTCCGGTGCTTGAATTTTCGAGCTGTTCGAAGACGTTTCCATTCTGCGCCATCGTCCCGTAATAGCTTAGTCCTCCCGCGTTGGTTATATCTCCCGGTCCCGTTGCCAATGCCTGATTGTAAACCACCTCATTGGCTCCCGTGCCACCGGCCACTGCAGTCGGTGTTGTGTTGCTCATTGTCGCGTAATCGTAATACGTGCTTCCCGTTCCGCTGTAATAGGCTGCCTTATACCACTCGTCCTCACTTGGCAGGTAATAAAATGCGTTGCTGTTGCGGTAGCGATTGGCAGCATTGTATCCGGAATCACCCGAATCCCACAACTGGATATTCGCATCCTGACTGTAGCCTGCATCTCCGGGTTGTAGCGCGAATTTATAGGCCGCACTGTAGCCTTTGCTCGTGTTCAGCCAGTTCACAAATCGTGCGGCCTCATTCCAGCTCACGCCGTTTGCCGCACGATTCGGGCCGTTCCCACCCCAGGATGACATATTTGTCATGTCGATCAGAAGGCTGCCCGCAGCATTCGCCTTGGTAATCATATCCCGGCTCACTTCAAAGGTGCCGATCCGGAAGGTGTTTGCCACGGCACCATAGCCTGTGCTGTCATTGGCATTCCCGGGATTACCCACTTCCACGAAGTCCATGGTGAAGGCGTTCGTTCCAGTTCCGAAGGTGTCGGCTTTTGCGGTGTCCAGTGCCATGCTTCCCAGTGCCAGCCCGAAAGCGGCTACTGCCATTGCTGCTTTTTTAGTTTTCATATTTGTTGTTCTGGTTTGTGGTTTTTTTTGAAAAGAATTTTTGAAGGGAAAACTGTTAAGGCTTGTCTGGAATATAGGCAGGAGTCTAATTTTTTGGAGCGATCTGTCAAGTCTTATGAAAAAAAATTTTTCCGCTTCTTGTTTAACGCCTGAACAACAGAATTTACTGGCCGAAATGAATTTTAAGGAGGCGAAGGTGTCTCCATACTCTTTGCCGGATTTGCTGGTGGACGCAAGTGGTGGCGCGATTGATACGGCGGAAAAATGGAAGACGCAGCGGCGTCCGGAACTGCTCAGACTCTTTGAGCGTCATGTTTATGGCCGCAGTCTTCCTGGTTTGACACCGAAGATTCATGTGCTGGAGCGAACTTCCGGCGCACTGAATGGTCAGGCCACGCGCATGCAGGTTCAGCTTCGCTTTTCCGGGCATTCGCTGGAACTTGTCGTTTATCTGCCCAACCACCACACAGGACCCGTGCCCTGTTTTTTGGGGCTTAATTTCCATGGAAACCACACGGCTTTCGATGATCCGGAGGTGCGTGTCTCCACCGCCTGGGTGCGGAATGACGGCCCGGACGGAGTGACGGATAATCGTGCCACCGAAGCCGGGCGGGGAGGTGATTCATCCCGCTGGCCGCTGGAGATGATTCTTGCCCGCGGGTATGCCCTGGCGACGATGTATTACGGCGACCTTGAGCCGGATTATGAGAAGGGATTTACTCAGGGAATACGCTCACAGCTTTTCTCCATCGACAACCCGCAGGGTGACGATGCCGGAGCGATCAGCGCATGGGCCTGGGGGCTTTCCCGGGCGATGGATTTTCTTTCAGGGCTACCTGAAATCAACTCCACCCGCATTTGCCTGACCGGACATTCCCGCCTTGGCAAAACCGCCCTCTGGGCCTCGGCCTGCGATCCGCGTTTTGCTCTGGTAGTGGCAAACAACTCGGGCTGTGGAGGCGGGGCACTCAGTCGGCGCAATTTCGGAGAAACACTTCGCATCCTGAGCCGTGTTCGCCCGCATTGGTTCTGCGAAAACTGTCGGCGAAACTCCTCCGATATCGATTCCCTGCCAGTGGATCAGCACATGCTGATTGCATTGAGCGCACCGCGTCCGGTTCTGCTTTCGTGTGCGGCAGATGATCTGTCGGCCGATCCGTTCGGCGAATTTCTGGCAGCTAAAAACGCACTCCCGGCCTGGCAACTGCTCGGCTGCCGGGATTTATCTTTTCCGGAAACTATGCCGTCGCCAAACCAGCCGCCTCTTTCCCGCGTCGGGTATTATCTCCGTCCCGGCCCGCATGATATCACGGCGCAGGACTGGAAGGTGCATCTGGATTTTGCCGACCGATATTTCGGTGTTTCTGATATTTCTCATTGACAAAAATCTTCCCAAAATTAGACTCGTGATTATTAGAATGCGTCGCACGTCCTCCCCATTAGACTTTTTTTTCCCTGACAGATTTTGCCGTGTCGGCGCGGGCTTGTGCGTGAGAAAGCGGAGGACATCCGGATTCACTTTGGTCGAAATCATCGTGTCGGTTGCCATTCTTTCGGTGTTGGCGATCCTTATTTTGTCGGTAACGGGACGGGCACGTGCGATGGCCGCGAAAGCGGGCTGCGTGTCCAATTTGAAAAGATTCAGTGCGGGGGTTCAGCAATATGTCGCGGATACCGGGCATTTGCTTCCGGCCAAGGAATGGATTCCCCTGCCCGAAGGCGGAGCCGTTGGCGGAGGACCGT
>JBKEBM010000113.1:0-12070 GCA_047973165.1 Chthoniobacterales bacterium | reverse complement strand
GAGCTTCACAACCTCTGGAATGATCCAGCCCATGCCGCGCTGCGCGAGGAACTCACTCGCCGCCTGCTCTTTGCCGAAATGGAAGACGAACCCCTGTGGATGCCGCGGGTGTCTAATGCTTAGAAGCGTCTCTGCCGTGTTCTAACTGCTTGTGGAGTTTCTGAAAATTTGCCGACAGGGTTTTGGCTTCGATCCATGCACAGTGACGGATTCCGAAGGCGTTTGGATTGTGAATTTCCGCAATTTTAGGATCGGGAAAATCCGGTTTTTGGCCTGGCGGAATTTGCCGTGGCAGCCCGAGGCGGTCGCAGGCGATAGCGAAGAGGTTTGAGAGTTGCTGGCGTCCAATGTAGGCCTCCAGGTCGCGCTGGAGGAGTTTGCTACCGGAAATTCCAAAGAGGCCGCCGACCACTCCTCCGGCAACGGTAGCTCCGACGAGTTCTTTAATGGTAATTCCGATAAGTGCGTGGCTGGTGATAGTCGTGGGATCAAATGGCAGGGCGGCAACTGCAAGAAGAGCCAGCAGAAAGGGCATGAGGCAAAACAGGCGCGCACCCATTTTAGGCGCGCTTTTCCAGGCTTCGCGGGTAAGGGTGTCCCACTGCTGATCGCTCATGTTGGTACGTTCTTCATTTTGGAAACGAGAGATAATGGCTACGGCATCATCGCTCCAGGGCGAGGTTTCCTGTTCGGTGGAAAGTGATTTTTTGAGACCGGCCGACCAGATCTTAAGAAGGGATTCCATGGATTGGGAGGTGACGGAAAAATCTTCTTTGGCCGCAGGTCGCAGGGCATTTTTGGCTCGGCGGAAACCGTCGGCAACAGAGGCGGGGAGGACCTGAATGCCTTCGGCGATTGAACGAAAGGCTTTTATAATTTTATGATTCAGCGTGAGAGCCGCACGGATGTCGAAGGGCGCGGTTCGTCGCATACTTTCGACGAGCGAGAGCGCAATCTCGGGATCGGTTTTAATGCGCTGGTCCTGCCCGTGCTGCATGAGGGCGCGGAGCTGATCGAAGAGGTCTCTTTGGGCGCGAGTGATTTCGTGGCGGGTGCCGGAGAGTTCGGAGTCAATGGATTGCAGCTTATTTTCGATCTCCGAAAGAAGATTGCCGAGGAGTTCGCGCTGGCGGCGCTGAAGCATGGTTTCGGGAGGCAGCTTTTGCGTCAGATTTCGGAGAGAGCGGTCGGAAGAGATGGCTTCCGGTGTGTTGGGATCGTGAGTATCATCCGGCGGGAGAGCTTCAAAAAAGAAGGGGAAGCCTGTAGAAGAATTTGGTGTTGCCGAGAAGTTTGGATCAATTTTCGGAGCGAAGTCGCGGTTGGCGGCGACTTCAAAATCGTAAGCAAGGTAGCAACTGAAGGGTGCGCTTTTTTCCGAAGAAGCTTGCAGGATTTCGGCCTGGTCGCGAAGAAAGTCTGAGGGGCTTTCCCTGCGAAGAAAATTGATGGCATATACCTGAGTAGCTGCGGGGAGCTGCGTGGTGATCTCGTGAAATTCACGCACTTCAATTTCTTTACGGGATGCGACGAGAATTACGGCGGCGCAAATATTTCCTGCGGCGGAGAGGACTTTGAGACGAAGGTTTGTCGGCGAAGAGGAGTCCTCTCCCGGCTGGCGGCGTTGAATATCCGGACAATCAAAAAGAGAGATTTGCAGCGTATCGAGAGCTGAGTCAAAGGCCAGGAGCGGGACGGATAGTTTATCTATGTCGCGCTGCTGGGCCAAAGCACTTTCCGGGTCTTCTTTAAGTAGTTCCGGTGCATGCTGAAAAACCTGCGAAAGTGTGTCGTCGAGGAGGATTCTCAGGTTCTGTTCTTCTTTCCACGATGACGGGAGCCAAAGCGTGAAGCGTTGGGAACCCTCATTTTTACTGATACCCCGGAGGACGCGGGCCTGCCCCTGCGGGGACAGGAAGCTGGCAATAAGGGAAGATTTTCCGCTGTTGATGAGGCCGGCAACGGCAACGATGGGCTGCAGGCTGAATTTACAAACAAAATCAAAATCGCGTTTGAAGGACTGAGTTTTTTCGAGATCGCTGATCTGCAACCAGTCCAGGAAAGAATAATTTTTTTGGGTTGGCCAGCTTTGCTCGACGAGGGGGAGCGACTGGAGTGTCTGCCAAAGATTTTGGATCGAATCGTTTGCTTCAGAGGGTGCTGAGGTTTGCATGGAAAGCAGGTGTTTTTACGCTGGCACCCAGGGAGTTTTTAGGGCTTTCTTGCGGGTATGCATCGAATTTTTTTGTCAGTTTTTTGGCTTTGTCTTCTCGGGTTAATCGGAGCTTGTTCTCAGTATGAACTGCCTCCGCGGTATCGTATCACTGAAGACGGAGTCTATCGCACAAAAAAGGTTCTGCGAGGAAAAGCTTCTTATTATTACGGACGCTGGATCGGGCGGCTGACTGCAAACGGAGAGACCTACCGCCGTCACGATATGACGGCCGCACATAAGAAGCTGCCCTTTAATACGATGGTGCGGGTTACAAACCTGGAAAACGGGCGCGAGGTTATCGTCCGAATCAATAATCGTGGGCCTTACATTCGGGGGCGGATTATTGATATGAGTCTTGCCGCAGCCAAAGTGCTCCAAATGGAAAAATCAGGTGTCGTTCCGGTGACCGTGGAGGTTTTGGAAAAAATTTCGGACGACGATGAAAAGAAAAGAGGAACCTGAGGAACAAGCATTACCAAATCCAGAAGAGAATTGGATTTGGTATGACAACGCCCGTGATGAGCGACACTTCTGTTGAGGAATCCTGTCGCCGGGAAGTCAGGGTATGGCCCTAATGCCGACGACGGCGTTTTACTCGCAGTTGGGCGAGGGAGCGCTGGAGTGCGGCTTCCACGGCGGCCATTTCTTCGGAGCCAAGGTCTTTGTCTTCGAGCGCTTTTTTTGCTCGGGCTATGGCGTCTTCGGTGGCTGTTTCATCGATGTCGCCCTCGTTAACGGCGGCATCGGTGAGGACAAGCACTTTGTCCGAGACGACTTCTGCAAAACCGTAGCCGATGGCCATGACGCTTTCTTCAGAACCGGATTTTGTGATTCGAAGTTCGCCTGGCTGGAGTTCGGTCATCAGAGGCACGTGCATGGGGAGTATTCCTACTTCGCCGTCGGTGGTAGGGATGACGACGCTATCGATGACTTCGGAATAGGCGAGGGATTCCGGTGTTACGATTTCGAGTGTTAGGGTGGCCATGCGTGTGCGGGTTTTGCGGGTTTAGGAGTTGTTTTATTCTTTGATCTGGTCGATGCCGCCCTTCATGTAGAAGTTTCCTTCGGGGACTTCGTCGTGTTGTCCGTCGAGGATTTCTTTGAAGCCGCGGATAGTTTCGTCGATGGAGACGTATTGCCCGGGTGTGCCTGTGAAGACTTCGGCTACGTGGAAGGGCTGGCTGAGGAATCTCTGAATTTTACGTGCACGGAAGACGGTGAGTTTGTCTTCGGGCGAGAGTTCGTCCATGCCGAGAATGGCGATGATGTCCTGCAGGTCTTTGTAGCGCTGGAGAACGGTCTGGACTCCGCGAGCGACTCCGTAGTGTTCTTCGCCGACGATCTCGGGTGCGAGGGCTTTTGAGGTCGAGGCGAGTGGATCGACGGCGGGGTAGATACCCAATTCCGCGATGGAGCGTTCGAGCACGATCGTAGAGTCGAGGTGAGCAAAGGTGTTTGCCGGTGCGGGGTCAGTCAGGTCATCCGCAGGGACGTAAACGGCCTGGAAGGATGTGATGGAGCCTTTTGTGGTGGAGGTGATTCGCTCCTGGAGGATACCCATTTCGGCGGAGAGGGTGGGCTGGTAACCCACGGCGGATGGGGTTCGTCCGAGAAGTGCGGATACCTCGGAGCCTGCTTGTGAGAATCGGAAAATGTTGTCGATGAAGAGCAGGACGTCCTGGTTTTTTTCGTCACGGAAGTATTCTGCCATGGCGAGTGCGGAGAGGGCGACGCGGAGACGTGCTCCGGGAGGTTCGTTCATCTGGCCATAAACGAGGGCAACTTTTGATTTGGAGATGTCGTTGAGGTCGATGACGCCGGCTTCGCTCATTTCTGCGTAGAGGTCGTTTCCTTCACGGGTTCGTTCACCAACACCTGCGAAGAGGGAGTAACCGCCGTGGCCTTTGGCGATGTTGTTGATGAGTTCCATGATGACGACGGTTTTGCCGACACCTGCACCTCCGAAGGCACCGACTTTGCCACCTTTTGTGAAGGGGCAGATGAGGTCGATGACTTTGATGCCGGTTTCGAGGACTTTGGCTTCGGTGTCTTGTTCGGTGAGGGCGGGTGCGGCGCGGTGGATGGGGTATTTTTTTTCTGCGTTGACGGGGCCGCGTTCGTCCTGTGGTTCGCCGGTGACGTTGAAGATACGTCCGAGGACGGCTTCGCCTACGGGGACGGAGATGGGAGCACCGGTGGCGCGGACTTGTGCGCCGCGTTTGAGGCCTTCGGTTGTGGTCATGGCGATGGCGCGGACCCAGTTTTCACCGAGGTGTTGCTGGACTTCTAATACGAGTGTGGAGCCTTGCTCGCTGTTTTCCAAATCGATTTCGAGGGCGTCGTAAATTTTTGGTAGGCTTCCGTTGGTAGTATTGAATTCGACGTCCACGACGGGGCCGATCACCTGGACGATTGTTCCTGTATTACTCATCTTGTTGCAGTGGTTTGTTTGATTGTTTGAAGGATTGTGTAAGGGCTATTCGAGTGCCATTTGGGCAGTTGTGATTTCGAGAAGTTCGTTTGTGATGGCGGCCTGGCGCAGTTTGTTGTATTCGAGCGTAAGGTCTTTGATGAGCTGTTTGGCGTTGTCGGTGGCACTTTTCATGGCGACCATTCGGGCACTGTGCTCAGCGGCGCGGGCGCTGAGGATCATCTGGTAAATCTGGAAGTGGACGTAGAAGGGGAGGATGGTGTTGAGGACTTGCCCTGCACTTGGTTCGAAGAGCATGGTTTCGGCATGCCGGGTGTCTTTTTCGCTGAGGTCTTCGGCGTGTCCGGAGGCTTCGAGGGAGGAGACGGGGAGCAGGCGTGCGAGGGTGGGTGTGAGGGTGAGGGTATTTACGAATTTCGTGTAGAGGACGTGGACTTCGTCCACTTCGCCGTTGAGGAATTTTTCCATGGCGAATTTGGAGATTTGCTTGGCTTCTTTGGCCGAGGGCATGTCGGAGAGAGGGAAGTCGGCGAGGAGGCTGCGTTTGTTTCGGACGAGGTATTGGACAGCTTTTCGTCCGGTGGCTACGAAGTCGGTTGTGTCTTTGTCGAGGGGCTGGACTTCGCGGAGGAGGTTTGTATTTAAGGCTCCGCAGAGGCCTTTGTCGGTGCTGACGACGATGACGAGGCGGCGTTTGACTTCGCGGATTTCAAGCAGGGGGTGGGCTGAGGCGTCGACGTGGTCGCGGAGCGAGACGAGGACTTTATTCAAAGATTCGGAGTAGGGAACTCCGGCGATGGCGGCCTGCTGGGCGCGGCGCATTTTGGATGCCGCTACCATTTGCATGGCTTTGGTAATCTGAGCCGTATTTTTGACCGACTTGATGCGTCGGCGTATGTCGCGGGTGTTTGCCATGGTGGCGGATCGTTATTTTTTTAAGTGGTGACTTTTTTAAATTCGTCGAGGGCGGCTTTGATGTCGTTGGTCAGCTCGTCGTCGAAGGCTTTTTTGTCGCGGATTGCTTTGAGGATGCTTTCTTTGCGGGTTACGAAGAAGTCCTGGAGTTTGGCCTGGATTTCCTTGATGCGTGAGATTTCGATGTCGTCGAGGTACCCGTTTTGCATTGCGAAGATGATGGCGGACTGGAGTTCGACGGGCAGCGGGCTGTATTGCTGTTGTTTGAAGAGTTCGACGATGCGTTGTCCGCGGTCGAGCTGGGCTTTGGTTTTTGCGTCGAGGTCGGAGCCGAACTGTGCAAAGGCCTGGAGTTCGCGGAACTGTGCGAGGTCGCCTTTGATTTTTCCGGCGACTTGTTTCATGGCTTTGATTTGCGCAGCGGAACCGACACGGGAGACGGAGAGTCCAACCGAAATCGCGGGGCGGATGCCCTGGTAGAAGAGGTCGGTTTCGAGGTAGATTTGTCCGTCGGTGATGGAGATAACGTTTGTCGGGATGTAGGCAGATACGTCGCCGGCCTGGGTTTCGATGATTGGGAAGGCTGTGAGGGAGCCGTTTCCGTTGTCTTCGTTGAGACGGGCCGAGCGTTCGAGCAGACGGCTGTGGAGGTAGAAGACGTCTCCGGGGTAGGCTTCTCGTCCGGATGGGCGTTTGAGAAGGAGGGAGATTTGGCGATAGGCGACGGCGTGCTTGGAGAGGTCGTCGAAGACGATCATGGCGTCCATGCCGTTTGCCATGAACCACTCACCCATTGAGGCTCCGGCGAAGGGTGCGATGTATTGGTTTGTGGCGGAGTCGGAAGCGGGGGCGGAGATGACGATCGTGTATTTGAGGGCGTCGTGCTCTTCGAGAGTTTTTACGACGCGAGCGATGTTTGCATTTTTCTGTCCGACGGCGACGTAGATGCTGTAGAGCGGGCGGAAGTCTTCGTTGCCTTCGGCTTCGGCGGCTTTGTTGATCTGAGCCTGGTTGATGATGGCGTCAACGGCGATGGTGGTTTTGCCGGTTGCGCGGTCACCGATGATGAGTTCGCGCTGTCCGCGACCGACGGGGACCATTGCGTCGATGGCCATGATGCCGGTCTGGACGGGCTGGCTGACGCTTTTGCGTTTAATAATACCGGGGGCAATTTTTTCGACAGGATAGGATTCTTTGGCGGTAATGTCGCCTTTGCCGTCAAGGGGCTGGCCGAGGGCATCGACTACGCGCCCGAGGAGTTCTTTGCCGACGGGGACGGAGAGCAGGCGTCCGGTGGTTTTGACTTCGTCGCCTTCGCCGATGCCAGTGTAGTCACCGAGCACGATGGCGCCGACTTCGGTTTCTTCGAGGTTGAGTGCCAGGCCGTAGATGCCGCCTGGGAATTCAAGCATTTCGTTCAGCATTGCTCCGCTGAGACCTTCGATGCGGGCGACACCGTCACCGATTTCACGGACGGTTCCGACGTTGACTTTCGTGGCACTGTCAACTTTGACAGTTTCGATTTTACGCTCAAGTTCTTCGAGAATATTGCTCATGGCTTTTTGGGTTTCGTTTTTAGAAAGGAATTAGGGTGAAATTTTTTAAAGGGTTTGGCGGAGGGAAGCGAGGCGGGCATGGATGCTGCCGTCCCAGACGTCGCTGCCGTATTTTACACGAAGGCCGCCGATCAGCTCGGGGCGGACGCGGAAGGTGAAGGTGGTGTCATTGCCGAAAACGGCTGCGAGGTCGGACTGTATCTGGTGTTTTTCGACCGGGTCGAGCTCGGCTGCGCTGTCTATGGTGGCTTGCGATTTGTCGCTTTCGAGGCGGACGAGACGGGTGTATTCCTTGAGAATCTGGAGGTAGTGACGCGGCTTTTCGCGAACGATGGTGTCCGTAATCTCGCTGGCACGCTGAGGGTCAATACGACCGTTTTGCAGGGTCATACTAAAAAGCGTTTTGCAGGTTCGGCGTGCTTCGCGTGAGATTTTCATAAGGTTTCGGGTCGGCTGAAAAAATTAGGCGGCGAGCTCTTTGGTGGTTTCCTGGTTGAGACGGGCCTGATCTTCGGGAGTGAGGACTTTGCCGGTTACGCGTGCCGTGGTATCGACGACCAGGCTGACCATTTCTTTGCGGACTTCGGTAACCATTTTTTCACGTTCCTGTTCGATGGATACCCTGGCTTTGGAGACGATTTCTTCGGCTTCGGTAATGGCCTGCTGCAACTGCTTCTGAGTCGTAATCTCTGTGCTGGTGCGGGCTTCGTCGATGATGTGCTGGGCCTCTTCGTTGGCTTTGCGGAGGGCTTCCTGGTAGCGGAGTTCGGACTCGGCGAGTTGTTTTTTGATTTTGTCGGCGTTGAGCTGGCCCTCTTCGATGCGCTTGCGACGCTCTTCAAGCATGGCAATGATCGGGCCAAAAGCGAACTTGTTTAAAACAAGATAAACTACAAGAAACAGGACGGCCTGACTGATAAGTTTGACCCAGGTAACACCAAAGTCGCCTGCGAGTTGTGTGATGGATTCCATGATGAAAAGTGAGAAGAAAAGTGGCCCGCCGGAGAAAAGGTGAACCTTCTCTCCCGGCGGGGGTTGATTTTTTTACATTCCGGCGAACGCACGGATGAGTGCGTAAATAGCGATAGCTTCTGCAAGAGCCATACCGATAATGGCAATCGTCAGAATGTTACCGAAAGCACCGGGATTGCGTCCAACAGCCTCGACGGCTTTTGCTCCGACCAATCCAACTGCGATAGCGGCTCCCGCACCGGCTACGCCGAGCGTGAAACTACCTGTGATTCCTGCATTGGCTACTGCCGCTGCTGGTTCTGCTGCTGCTGCGATGAGTTGTGGGATCATAGTATTATGTATTTTTGTTTGTTGTCTTCTTCGCCGTCCACGGTCCTGCATGGTCCCGACGAGGAAATTTGTTTTTATAAATTCTTAGTGTGCTCCCTCGTCGTGGGTTGTTGAGAGTTGAATGTAAACTGCACAAAGCAGGGTAAAGACCATTGCCTGAAGCACGCCTACAAGGATTTCAAGAAAGTAAAACGGGATCGGAATAATAACGCCGGAGAGAAAAGCGGCCCAGTTTGGCAGCCCGAGAGTTTTGCCGAGTGTTATCATCGTTACCAAAAGGTTTTCGCCGGCAAAGACATTACCGAAAAGTCGCAGCGAAAGCGAAACAGGGCGGAAGGCCAGCGAGACAATTTCGATCAAACCCACGAAGAGGAAAATCAAAAGCAGGGCATATTTCATACCTCCGGTCAGACCTCCTTTGACTCCAAAGGTGTGGTCCAGGAAGCCCAGGAAACCAAGTTCGCTGAAGGTCCAGTAGAGCCAGAAAATCATGAATACGAGAGCCAGCGCAAGGGTCATGTTCAGGTCGGCCGTCGCCGGGCGCAGAAGCGGAATTTCCACATGAAAGCCTTCCGGAGTCGATTCTCCCCAACCGATCGAACCCACGCCAGGCAAGAGCGCAAACCAGTTTGCAACGAGTATATATATAAACAGGGTTGCCAGCAGGCCGAATACTTTACCTACCATGTGTCTGCCAACGATGCCCTCAAGGCCGTTGTAAAGTGTTTCGACAATTGCCTCAAAAAGATTTTGTGAGCCTGTCGGTACGAGCTGCAGCTTACGCGTAGCTCTGCGTGCAAAAAAGAGAACGATCCCAACAACCAGCAGAGCAACAAAAATCGAGTTTGTAAAAAACGCCCAGGTCGGATCGCCCTGACCATCGGCAAGCACCAGAGGAGACTGCGCATCCAAAGAAACACCCGCTGCAAGTAGGTTATTTAAAAACATGTCTGGTTAGGTCGTAGGAAAAATTAAATTTTTGGGTTGTATAGTCCTGCACCGCCTTTTCAAAAGCCCGATGACTTGTGTGAACGAATGCGAATCCTTAGCGGGAAATGTCACTTCGTCACGCAGAAAATGACGTGAATCATTTCTCTCTAATCAACTTTTCAAATATGGCAAGCTCTATTTGTGAAAAATTTCACAAACTTTCGTTTTCATCTTTTGGGCACACCCAAAAACCTCACTTTGAGCACAGAGTTGTTCAAAATCCTGGAGACGGCGCTGAAAAGAATACTCAAACAACACCCTCCACCTGGGTGCTTCGCAGATGGATGGTTTTGCGAGTCAGGTTGTGCTGAGTTTCCATGAAGCGCACAGTGCCACTACGGGCACGCATGAGGACGGAATGAGTCGTCGCGATGGAGCCTTTTACTTCCACCTCACGCAGTAAGGGGCTGGAACTGATTCCGGTTGCTGCGAAGACGATGTTTTCACCTCGGGCAAGGTCTTTGGACATGTATTCCTTTTCAAGACGGTCGCCCCAGCCTTCGGCAATGAGGGATTTTTTTTCCTCCTCGTCACGCGGCCAGATTTTTGCACGCATACCGCCACCGAGACAGCGTAGCCCCGCAGCGGAAAGAATTGCCTCCGGCGTGCCGCCGATTCCAGCGTAAAGATCAATGCTCGATGTATGCATCGCCGGTGCCATAGCAGCGGAAATGTCACCGTCCATAATCATTCTCAGGGTCGCACCTTTTTTCCGAATCGCCTCAATAAAGCCCTGATTTCTTGGGCGATCCAGGACGCAAACCACAACGTCGCGCACTTCTTTACCAAGAATTTTTGCCGTGATGTCGATAACTTCTTCGATCGGCGCATCGATGTTGATTGGCAGGCTCGGGTCTTCCATCCATGCGCGGCGCACAGCGAGTGGATAGGCGAGTTTATTCATGTAAAAAGCTGGGATATCCTGGAGTGCAGGTTCGCCGTCTTCGGTCGAAATGGCCGCCGCGATACAGCTTAGCGAGTTTGGCATTCCTTTGCTGGCGTTGGTCGTGCCGTCCACGGGATCGAGCGCGATATCGAAGCTCGGTGAACCGTCTTTCCAGGTGCCGACTTTTTCGCCTTTAAAAAGACCGGGGGCCTCGTCCTTGATCCCCTCGCCGATGACGACTTCGCCACGTATGTCCATAAGATCGAACATCCCACGAATGGCATCGCAGGCGGCAGCATCAGCCTTTTCTTTTTCGCCTTTACCGAGCCATTGGAGGGTATTTAGCGCGGCAACTTCGGTTGCTCGTAAAAAATCAAGTTCGATTTGGCGTTCAAGATCGGAATGCAAGGCTGGGGTGGAATGATTCATAAACTGAAAGGCTAGGGTATCTTATACTTTGCGATTATTTATACATCAAATTTTCAATTTTTCAGAAAATTGTGTGTTGAGGGTACCTCTAGCGGGCACTTTCGCCTGGTGCCGAGCAGTGCCGCCGGAAGAATTGCGGGAACATGCCTGAGCTTTGCGGGCTTTTCTTATCAGCCGTTTTGGAGGGTGGCCAGTGGGTGCAGAAGGAGTAAGCATGGTGCCACATTACAGAAGCTTCCGGATACATAGATTCAGATTAAAAACATGTAATTCATTAATAACCAATTGGATGAAGGAACTTAATGATAGCTTCTTCGCATTGAGGCAGACTGTCGAAGCAGCGGTTAGAGAGGGCTTCCCTCATCATATCCCAAAGTTTCTCTGCCGGATTGAGTTCAGGGCTACAAACATCTCTATTCCTGAACAGCTACAGGACATCCATGACGGCATTTTAGCTGCGCATGAGCAGCTAAAGGCCAGGAGAATATTAGCACCTTTCGTTCTTTACGGCTCTTTCTAATGGCAGAAAACGAACACATGTTCCCAAATACGATGACGGTAGAGCTCTTGAAGCAACTTCTGGCGAACCGATGCCAAGCCGATTACCAACATCTATCCAAATGCCGAGCATGGCTTCTTCTACGACATTGAAAGAAAATCTCAAAAGGCAGCCTTTCGAGACATGCTCGGATTTTTGGATAGTCTTTCCACCCCCCACCGTAAGCGGTTGGTAAAAATTGAGAGATGCTTTTCTTTTGCGACTATCTCAAAAATGCCTCGTGCAAGCCACCATCCACGGTGATGACCTGGCCCGTCGTTTTGTTTAGGCGTTCGCTTACGAGAATAAAATACGCCTCAGCCTGATCGGACGGCATGATTGGATTTTTTGTCAATGTCCGATCAGCATAAAATTTCGCCAGTTTGTTGACGAGCGATTCGGTTTCCTCATCATCGCTGTAAGAAATGTCGTATTTCGCCAGTGAGCCAATCACGCGGTCACGCGGGAACATGGCAGAGCCTTTTACGACAGTTGCAGGCGCGACGCCATTCACCCGAACGAGCGGGGAAAGCTCGATCGCGAGTTCGCGTACGAGATGGTTGGCAGCGGCTTTTGACGTGTCATAAGCGAGGCTGCCTTTTTTGGCAACAACTGCGTTGGCACTGGTCGTGAGCACAAGATTTCCGGGTAGCCCCTGTTCTTTCCAGGTCTTGTTGGCTTCATCGGCGACGAGGTAAAGACCCGTGACATTGATGCCGAAAGTGAGTGCCCATTTGTCGTCGGGGATGTGGCCCGTCGTATCGCTTGGAACAAAAATTCCCGCGGTAACTTCGATAGAGTCGAAGCC
>JBKEBM010000151.1:0-34442 GCA_047973165.1 Chthoniobacterales bacterium | reverse complement strand
CAGGCCGAGATTGCTCAGCTTCTCGATATTGTTATCCATTCGCTCTACACGGATAAGGAAATTTTTATCCGGGAGTTGATTTCCAATGCTTCCGACGCTACGGAAAAGCTGCGTTTTTTACAGACTTCCGGAGAGACAATTCATCAGCCGGATCGTCCGTTGAATATTTCGGTCAGCACAGACGACAAAGCTAATACCATCTCCATCAGCGATGCCGGCCTGGGGATGACGCATGAGGAGCTTATCGAAAATCTCGGCACCATCGCGCATTCCGGCTCTAAGGCTTTTCTTAAACAGCTAAAAGAAAATGCCGGAAATCCTGAGATTATCGGTCAGTTTGGTGTCGGATTTTATGCGGCATTCATGGTGGCGCAGGAGGTGAAGGTTTTCACACGCTCGTATCGTCCGGACGATGAGGGATGGATTTGGACATCGGACGGAATTAGCGAGTTTGCTATCGAGCCCGGAGTGGACCTGGATCGCGGAACTAAGATCGTCATTAAGCTCAAAGATGATGACAAGGAGTTTGCCCAGGAAGCGCGAGTGGAGGGGATTATTAAGCGTTACTCAAATTTTGTCGGCTTTCCGATCGAGCTGAATGGCAAGGCAGTCAATACGATCAACGCGATCTGGACGCGGAGTAAATCGGAGCTCAAGGATGAGGATTACGAGGAGTTTTACAAATACATCGGCCACGATGTGGATGCACCGCTCTATCGTTTTCATTTCAGTGCGGACGCGCCTCTGGCCATCAATGCCCTTCTTTTTGTCCCGAAACGCAGTCTCGAAAAAATGGGGATGCCGAAGGTCGAGTCGGAGGTGAATCTTTATTGCCGCAAGGTGCTGATCCAGGGCAAAGCCAAGGGCCTGTTTCCGGATTGGTTGAGGTTTTTAAAAGGTGTCGTCGATAGTGAAGATATTCCGCTGAATATTTCTCGCGAGACGATGCAGGACTCGGCTCTTTTACAAAAAATCAACAAGGTCCTGACATCGCGTTTCCTGAAATTTCTGGATGAGACAGCAAAAAATGATGTCGATAAATATAATGAATTCTACAAAGAGTTCGGCCACTTCCTGAAGGAGGGAGTCATCAGTGACTTTGCTCATCGTGATGCTTTGGCAAAGTTGCTGCGCTACGAAACTTCCCACGCGGAGGGTGTTTGTAGCCTGACGGACTACATTGCCCGGATGCCGGAAGGGCAGAGCGACATATATTTTGTTTCCGGCTCAAACCGCGCTGCCTGCCTGTCCAGTCCTTACTACGAAGGCCTGAAGGCAAAGGGCTACGAGGCAATTTTTGTTTATGAACCGATTGATGAGTTTGTGATGGACAATCTCGGTCAGTTTGATTCCAAAAAACTGATCTCTGCTGAGAAAGCTGAAATCGAACTGGATAAACCTGAGACAAAGCTGGACGAAAAAGAAATTCGCCTGCTGTGCAATTTTTTAAAAGAGTCTCTCGGCGACAAAGTGGATGAGGTGAAAGTCTCATCTCGTCTGGTCGAAAGTCCGGCAGTCATTTCTGATGCCGACAAATTCATGACATCCAGCATGCGGCGTATCATGAAAACCATGAACCCTGAGGGAGGTCTGCCAATGAAGCAAAATCTGGAGATCAATCCAAACCACCCCATGATGATCGGGCTTGCATCGACACGAGAAAAATCTCCCGAAATTTCCAAACAGGTTGCCGAGCAAATTTACGATAATGCTTTAATCTCAGCCGGCCTTCTGGAAGACCCGCAAGCCATGCTCGCACGCATCAACTCCCTGCTGGAGCAGCTTGTGAAGTGATATATTAAACCTACTTAGTGTTTTTTCAGATAACAGAGCCTTTGTGCTCTTTGTTTTCAATACTTTCGCTCAATGTCCGCGCAGGCGTTTTCGGTAATGTGAGGGAGTTTCTTTTGTGGCTTTGCGGAAGGTGACGGTGAGACGTTCGGCATCGCGGAATCCGCAGCGTTGTGCGATCCAATCCATCTTGTAGCTACTCCTGCTTAGAAAAACCTGTGCCCTGGCAACACGCAAGCGTTCGAGTTCCTGCCGGGGCGTTCGTTTCAAAAATATTCGGAAAGATTTCTCCAGCGTCCTGCGGTTTACATGCAATTCGCGGCAGAGATCACCGACGGTGACAGGTTGCTCAAACCGCTTCCGAAACAGAACCAGTGCACGCCGTAAAAGTGGATCGCTGTGTGCCGTGAAATCTGACGACTCACGAGCGACGACATCTCCCGGCGGCACACGGAAAGTTTTTCCGGCATTGCTGCCACGAGTAATCAGGTGTTCAAGTTGCTCTACAGCTCTTCGTCCGATTTCCGCCCAGGGAATCGCGACGCTGCTCAGAGGCGGATAGGAGAGATTGCAAAGTAATTCATCATCATTGACTCCGACGACAGCAATGTCTTCCGGAACGGAAAAACCGCATTCCAGACTGACCTCGCAGACGAGACGCCCCAGTGGATCGTGGGCGGCAAAAATGGAGACCGGACGAGGAAGCGCACGCAACCATTTTTTCAAAAGAGGTGCCCGACCCCGATAATACTCCATGTAGGAACGCCCTTTTTTTTCGCTGTCCGTGTGACTCGCACAGTCGAAGCCCAGGTGCTTCAATTCTTTTATAAAACCCTCGCCACGCTGTCGGGAATACTGGCTTTTGTTACCCAGGAAGGCAAATTGACGAAAACCATTCTGATGAAAAAATACGGCAGCTTTTTTTCCAATCTCTCTGTCATCCACATCAAGGCAGACCGCACCAGGGTGAGACTCGTCCGTGCCGGAAACCACCGTTGGGAGATCCAGTTCGAGAATCGCTTTAGTTTTGCCTGGCAACTCTTCGGTTAAAATTCCGGCAGGTTTCATTTCACGCAACAGACGCTTCAGTTCGCGAGCCGGCCTGTCGATATCAATGATCCAGAAATCCTGCCCCGAACGAACATAAGGAAACAACGCGGGTGTCAGGCGCCGCAGAAAAATATCCGTGATCACGACAGCAATACGTTTGCGCATCTTTTGAGTTTTTCCATTATTCGTATTTTAACAAGTGAATACCGCAAAACACGGTTTTCAAATTCCGCTGTTTCGGCATTATTTTTTGTCTATGTCACATATACCTTCTGTTCGTTCTCCCATTCCCTACGAGGGACCGTCCTCCACGAAAGCACTGGCCTTCAAACACTTTAATCCCGACGAAAAAATCGATGGTAAAACGATGTCTGAGCACATGCGGTTCTCGGTTGCTTACTGGCATGCTTTTCGCGGTGTCGGGCTGGACCCCTTTGGCGCGGGTACGATTGTGCGGCCCTGGGAAAAGGGTTCAGATGCAATCTCAATTGCGAAAAAACGTATGGATGTGGCCTTTGAGTTTTTTCAGAAGCTTCGCGTGCCGTTCTGGTGCTTCCACGATCGGGACATCGCACCGGAGGGTCGGACGCTTCGCGAGACAAACAGAAATCTCGATAAACTTGTTGCCCACGCAAAGAAACTGCAAAAAGCGACCGGCGTAAAGCTGCTTTGGGGCACGGCAAATCTTTTCAGCAATCCGCGTTATATGTGTGGTGCCTCGACAAATCCGAATGCTGCCGTCTTTGCCTGCGCAGCAGCACAGGTAAAAAAAGCTCTTGAAGTAACCCTGGAACTCAACGGCGAAAACTACACCTTCTGGGGTGGACGCGAGGGTTACGAAACCCTCTTAAATACGAATTTCAAACGCGAACAGGAGCACCTGGCCGCCTTTCTCCACATGGCGGTTGATTACGCCAAAGAAATCGGATTCAAAGGCCAGTTTCTTATCGAACCCAAACCAAAAGAACCCACCAAACATCAATACGATTTTGATGTGGCATCGGGGATCGCGTTTCTGCGAACCTTCGGTCTCGCCAAACATTTCAAATTCAATATCGAAACAAATCACGCCACGCTGGCCGGCCACACCTTCGAACACGAAATCGAAGTTGCCTCCGCCGTCGGGCTGCTCGGTTCCCTCGACGCTAACAGCGGCGACTCCCTCCTGGGTTGGGATACAGACCAGTTCAATACCGATATTCGCGACCTGACTCTCGCCATGTTATCCATTCAAAAAGCAGGCGGCCTGGGCAGCGGCGGAATCAATTTTGATGCCAAGTTGCGACGTTCCTCCACCGATATTGAAGACCTCTTTCACGCTCATATTGGAGGCATGGACGCTTTTGCACTCGCCTTTAAAATCGCACGAAAAATCCGCGCCGATGGCATACTGGATAAATTCATTTCTGACCGCTACGCCTCCTATGATTCCGGCTTTGGAAAAGACATTGAGAAGCGAAAAATTGGTTTCAAAGAACTGGAAAAAATCGCTCTTGCTGCCAAAGAGCCCAAACTCATCAGCGGCAAACAGGAATACCTGGAAAATCTCATCATGAGCTATGTGGCACCCGGCAAATATCAAAACATTTAAAGATTACAGCCGAAAATTTATGAGCATCACCAGGCAAGCGGTAATGAGAGAACGCACAACTGCGACCAGATGATTTGTGCTACCTGACAAATTGCTCGCAGATTTATTTTAAATGCTCTGCTCCGTCTGAATGGGGGAAACAGGCGGGATATACAGGAAAATAAAAAATCTGCCAGAGACTTCTTTGTCATCCTTTACGCAGCTGATCTTGTTTCTTCCGGCACCACGGATTTTGAACAACTCTGTGTTGAAAATGAGGTTTCCGGATGTGCCCACTAGATACTTGCACGATGGCGGGCATGCCGCTAGAGAGTAGCGCATGTCCGACACCTCTTCCTTCGATCCGCAAACTCATCGACTCGAATCCGACAGCATGGGAGAAATCCCCGTGCCAAATACTGCCTACTGGGGAGCGCAAACAGCACGCTCACTCCATCACTTTGACATCGGCAGGGACATCATGCCACCCGAGCTTATCAAGGCTCTGGGAATTTTGAAAAAATCCTGTGCTCTCGCTAACCATGATTTAGAAAAGCTTTCCAAAGAGAAATGTGACCTGATCTGCCAGGCTGCTGACGAAGTCATTGAGGGCAAACTCGACGAGCATTTTCCACTGCGTATCTGGCAAACGGGAAGCGGCACGCAGAGTAACATGAACTCGAACGAAGTTATTTCAAATCGTGCCATTGAAATTGCCGGAGGCGAAAAGGGTTCTAAAAAACCTATCCATCCAAATGACGATGTGAATATGTCGCAGTCGTCCAACGATACCTTTCCGACCGCGATGAATATCGCTGCTGCCTGCCGGGTAAAAGAAGTCTTGCTCCCCGCGATTAAAACTCTGCGCGACACCTTGCAGGTAAAGAGCGAAGCCTTCGAAAGCATCGTCAAAATTGGTCGTACACACCTGCAGGACGCTACACCCCTCACGCTCGGCCAGGAATTTTCAGGCTACGTCGCCCAACTCGACCAGGACGCCGCACGCATTGAGGAGTCTTTACAAAACCTATACCACCTTGCAATCGGAGGAACCGCTGTCGGAACCGGTCTCAATTCCCATCCTGAGTTCGGTGCGACGGCAGCCAGGCACATCGCAAAAATTACCGGACTTCCCTTCGTCGATGCAAAGAATAAATTTGCCGCTCTCGCCAGCCACAACGAATTTGTTTACGCCAGCGGTGCCGTAAAATCCCTCGCATGCAGCGTGATGAAAATCGCCAACGACATTCGCTGGCTCGCTTCCGGCCCCCGCTGCGGTCTGGGCGAAATCACCATTCCTGAAAACGAACCCGGCTCCTCCATCATGCCCGGCAAAGTAAATCCAACGCAGTGCGAAGCCATCACCATGGTCGCCGTGCAGGTCATGGGAAATGATGCCGCCATCGGCTTTGCCGGATCACAAGGCAATTTCGAACTCAATGTTTACAAACCCGTGATCGTTTTTAATTTTTTAAATTCCGTCCGCCTCCTCACCGACAGTTGCCTGTCCTTTGAAAAACACTGCGCCATTGGTATCGAACCCAATCACGACCGCATCAAAGAATACCTGGAAACTTCCCTCATGCTTGTAACCGCTCTCAATCCGCACATCGGCTACGACAAATCCGCACAAATCGCTAAGAAAGCTCATAAAGAAGGCAGCAGCTTAAAAGAAGCCGCTCTCGCTCTCGGCTTTCTGAGCAGCGAGCAATTCGACGAATGGGTTCGGCCCGAACGAATGACTCGCCCCTGATTCCCTATCGCTTCAGCTTCCCGTTTGGCGTCGTGGGCAGCTCCTCGACAAAGCGAAAATTGATGGGGATTTTATAGCCGGATAAAACCGTGCGACAATACGCCACGAGCTCTTCAATTTCAGGAGGAGACTCTGGATTTTCCGGGACGATTTCGGCAACAGGGATTGCTCCGGCACGCTCATGCGCCTGCCCGAAGACCCGTGCCAACCGCACACCAGAAATTTCACACAGTACATTCTCAACCTCCTCGGGGAAGCATTTCATTCCCGCGACGTTGATCACCGAGTGACTGCGTCCATCAAGAAAAAGGTCACCGTCTTCATCAAAGTGCCCCATATCGCCGGTTCTGAACCAACCGTCCTGCAGAATCTCATCTCGTTTTTTAAAAGGCTTCAGATAGGCATCGAAAAATCCGGGACCACATATCCACAGCTCACCCTTACGTAAATCTATTTCATACCCCGGCAAAGCTTTGCCAATGGATGTCGGTTTATTTTTTGCAGAGAGAAAATTGATACAGGGTAACCCAACTTCGATAATTCCCAGCCCCTGACAAAGCGGAATACCAAAGCGATTTAAAAACTTCTCAGCCGTAGCAGTTGACAAAGCAGATGCCGTAGAGACAGCCAGCCTCAAAGTCGGCAATTCCACGCCTGATTTATCCGCTGCCAACAACGCATAATGAAACGGCGACCCGTAAAAAACACTTCCCGAATGCCTGCGCGAGAGAGACAAAATACTATCTGCAAGATGTGCTTTCGGAAGAAGAATTGCAGCTCCGTTTAAAAGATAGAGCACAATGGAAACCGCAAAGTGATGTGCCATCGGCAAAGTCCAGACCACCCGATCCGAAGAGGAAATTTGTAACCCGCGATTCGCAGCGTTAATGCGCTCAAGCAAGGTTTTATGGGAGATTACGACACCTTTACTCTTTCCGGTCGTCCCTGAGCTAAAACGAATAAATGCCGCATCAAGCTGTAAAAAATCTTCCTCATTAAAGCCGGAATTAAATTTTTCGGGCAATGAATATATTTCTCCATCTCTGTCCAGAAGCAGTGTCGAATTTGTAAAAGAAACGACCTCTTCCCGTTCCCGTTCCGTCAACTCAGAAGCCAAAGCAACCATACATTTTCCGGCACGCAAAATCCCCAGCGCCAAAATGATGTGATCAATCCCATCCGGACAATCCAAACAAACCCGCGATGAAGGTAAAAGTCGCAACCGGTCAGCAACCCGGGCTGAACGACGCTCCAGCTCACCGTAACTTAAGGTTTGAGTGTCCGTAATGACAGCCGGGCTATCCGTCTCACAGCGCAAAAAAATCTCTTCGACAATATTCACTTAGTCACAGAGCGCAAAAGGTTCGCAAGTGCAGCCACCGACTTAAAATTTTCCGATGAAAGGTCTTCATCGTTCAAAGTAATACCATACTTTTCCTCCACCAAAATTAAAAGTTGCATGACCGTCATCGAATCAAAACCAATATCGGGCAGGCTGTCTTCAAAGCCAAAATCCGGAGGAATCTTTAACAGTCGTTCCGAAATAAGGGCCAGCAATTCACTCTCCAAGTTCATCGTTTCAGGAAGCAAAGCCATAAATGATACTTAAATCCAAATAAAAAAAATCCTCCATTCCCACTCGCTGCTTTCTTGATAAATTTTCAGACCAGGCGACACTCCTGCAACCGGTCCGACATTTACTGAAAAATATGCACATCCAGGAAATTTTTGAAAAACACAAGACAACTTTCTCTTTCGAGTTCTTTCCTCCTAAGAATCAAAACTCTGTAAATGATTTATACGAAGCCATTGCCAGCCTGCTGCCCTACAAACCACAATTTGTCAGCGTAACCTACGGAGCAGGCGGTTCAACACGCGACCTGACTCATGATCTCGTCGTCCGACTGAAAAAAGAAAGCGGCATGGACCCCATTCCTCACCTCACCTGTGTTTGCCACAGCGAACCTGAAATCCGGCAAATTCTCGAACGCTACGCCGAAGCCGGTGTCTCCAACATCCTCGCCCTCGGCGGCGATCCGCCAAAAGGCTCTCCGCACGACCGCAGCACGGATGCCTTTCAACATGCAGCCGATCTCGTCCGCTTTATAAAAAATTTCTCTGGCCATCCTGATCCGAGAGGCTTTGGAATCGGTGTTGCCGGCTTTCCCGAAGGGCATCCTGCCACACCTAACCGATTGCAGGAGATGGACTACCTGAAAGCCAAAGTTGATGCCGGTGCCGACTATATCGTAACGCAGCTTTTTTTCGACAACCACGATTTTCTCGACTACCGCGACCGCTGTGAACTGGCCGGAATCAAAGTTCCCGTCATCGCCGGCATTATGCCTGTTGCCAGTCTCGGAGGAATGAAACGCATGGCCGACCTCGCTGCCGGTGCCCGCTTCCCGGCCCGCCTGCTACGCGCACTCGAACGCGCCCAGGGCGACCCCGAAATGGTAAAAAAAATCGGTATACACTACGCCGCAGAGCAATGTGCCAACCTTTTGGAAAACGAAGTTCGCGGCATCCATTTCTACACCCTGAATAAATCTGACGCCACGCGGGAGATTTACTCCAGTCTCGGACTGCGCGACTCGCTGATTTCAAAAAACTAGGTGCAGGCGCAGACTCCACTCTCTTCTGCGCAAAATATATCGCAACCGCAGCGCATTGGATTTTTATTTAACCACGACCACCTGCATCAGATTCCGCATGGTGCCCCGATTCTCGCTGCTCTCATCGATGAATATCCCGGGCTTGAGGCTCACGTTTTCGTCACAGGAGCGAAACGCGCAGCCTTTTTAAAAAAACTCCTTCCCGATTCAGTTCTCGCAAAACTCCAATGGCATGAAATCTCTTCGTCGACCTGGGCCGTGGCGCTGGACCGTCTCACCGGACGCGCCATTCCCTTTGAGCGCATCGGCACTTTATTTAAAAACCGTCGGACTCTCATTCAAATGGACGTCCTCGTAGTCCCCGAAACGACAAGCCTCTTTTTAAAAGAACACTTTGGCGGCTCTGCTCTCCGATTGATTTACACACAGCACGGTGCCGGAGATCGTGCGGTTGGCTTCAAACCCTCCATCAAAAAATTCGATCATGTTTTTGTAGCAGGAGAAAAAATTCGTAAACGCATGCTGGCTGCAGGCGTTATCCGCCCCGACGGATTTTCCGAAGTGGGTTACCCGAAATTCGACATCATTGACCTGAGCCCACCGCAGTCTCTTTTTAAAAATAATAACCCCACTGTTCTCTACAACCCGCATTGTCACCCCGCTCTTTCTTCCTGGTTTCGAGATGGACTGCGCGTGCTTGAATTTTTTTACGAGCACCGTGACTATAATCTCATCCTGGCCCCGCACGTCATGCTCTTCGCACGCCAGGCTCACCTCTCCGCAGCACCATGGAGCCTGAAGTTTCGCGGGTGTATTCCCGCAAAATATCGTAAGGCACCAAATATCCTCATCGATACCGACAGCCCCGCCTGTGTCGATATGACTTACACTCGCGCCGCCGATATTTATCTCGGTGATGCCTCCAGCCAGGTTTACGAATTTCTTTACGAGCCGCGTCCCTGTATTTTTCTCAACAGCCAAAAAACTGCCTGGAAAGATGATCCAAATTTCGCTCATTGGAAACTTGGACCTGTTATCGAAAGCGTAAATGAGCTCCCCACATTCCTTAAAAACCGCGACTGGCATGCCACCCGGTATCGAGACCTGCAAAAGGCAGCCTTCATTGCTACTTTTGGTGATTCCGTTAAAGGCGGTGCCCGCCGCGCCGCTCAGGCTGTTGCCGACTTCGCCAAAAAACTAAAACCCACTCCATGCTCATGCTAAACCAGGATCAAATTTCTCACACAGCGATTATCCTGGCCGGCACGCGCCCGGAGGGAGACCCCGTCGCCGATTTTGTCGGGAGCGACTGCAAGGCACTCATCCCCATCCTGGGTAAACCCATGATTCGTTATGTCCTGGAAGCTCTCTGCCAGACATCGGTGATTGAAAAAATTATCCTCGTCGCAGCAACTAACGACGTTCTCACAACGCTCATCAAAGAAATTCAAAATGAGTATCCCTCAATCAAAATCGAGCAAATCCCAACTTCTGCCAGTATCAGCAGCAGTGTCAAAAAGGCGATCGAAGCATCCGGTGATCCGGCAACAGATTCTTTTCTGATCACCACAGGGGACTCTCCTCTCCTGACTCCTGCGATCCTTCAGGATTTCCTCGTGGAGGCCGCTAAGCCTGCTGAATCAAACTCATCAAAAATCTGTATTGGCTTTGCCAGCCGCACACAAATCCAGGCGACCTATCCTGACATGCAAAGAACCTGGCTGCCCTTTCGCGATGAAGCTTATTCCGGAACCAACCTCTTTTCTCTTCGCGGCAGAGACGTTTTTCAGGCCCTCGAATTCTGGCAAAACATCGAAAGCGAACGAAAAAAATTCCGCAGACTGGTCGCTGCCTTCGGATGGAAAAATTTACTCTCCATATTTTTTCGCCGCCTCCGGCTGGACGAAGCTCTTGCCCGCGCAGGCAGGATCATGGGTTGTCCGGTGAGTCCCGTCATCCTGAATCATCCCGAGGCCTCTGTCGACGTGGATAAAGTATCCGATCTGATTGCCGTCGAAGCCATTCTCAAAACAAAAATACCCGTCGTCGCCACGAAACTGCCAGCCGACACTCCCCAACAAAACATCGCCATCTTTGATCTCGACCGCACTATCACTCGCCACGGCACCTACACTTTTTTCCTGCTCTCCCTGCAAAATTCTCTCCCCAAAAAAATTCGTCTCCTTGGGCAGATACTCCCTCAGATGCTGCGTTACAAACGAGGTAAAATCACACGCCTCACTCTCAAGGAACGTATGCTCACCTTTGCCCTCTCCGGGAAAAATCGCGAAGAAATTACCGAAAAAACCAAAAAATTTACGAACCGCATTTTAAAAACCAATCTGCGCTCAGGTGCATTAAAGCGTATCGCCGAACATCGTGCCAACGGCGACAAACTCATCCTCGCCACGGGCTCCATCGACCTCTACGCAAAAATCTTTGCTGCCAAACTCGGCTTCGATCAACTTATCGGCACACCAACACAGTTTGCCGCACGAGGCAAACAAGCCCTCTACATCACGGGTAAAAATTGTTACGGCAAAGAAAAACTACACCGCGTCCAGGAGGCCCTCCTCTCACCGCCAGGCACGAATCGCAACAATCTGACCATCACTTTTTATTCCGATGATGCATCCGATCTTCCTCTTCTCAAGTGGGCCAACAAAGGTATTGTAATCTCTCCCAATATAAGAACACGCCTCGCGATAAAAAACGCCAACCTCCCCATCGAAAACTGGTAATGAATCTATTCTCAAAATTTTTTCTAATAGTATTCCTCCTCTTTTTCTCCCTTTTTTTAAGCTGTCTGCAAGCCGGGCAAATCCGCTTTGCCATCCTGCGCAACGACACCCCCATCGGCTCCTACACCTTTAATGTCTCCGGTTCCGAGTCCGTACGAAAGCTCCAGGCAAAAATGCAAATCGAAGTAAAAATTCTCGGTATCGCCGCCTACAAAGCCACCCACCAGCGCAGTGAAACCTGGGAAAATTCAAAGCTTCAGTCCCTGACTGGCAGCTCTGTTTACAATGGAAAAAAATACGACTACAAACTCACCTCAACACCCCAGGGGCCTGCTCTGAAAATCAACGGCCAGACGCAGGCTCTCGCTCCACTTTACTTCACCTTCCTTCCCTGGGCTTTCGACATTTCCGAAAATACCGAGGTCGATTTTATCAGCGAAAAAGGCAAAATACGCCACATCCGCATCCAAAATGCCGGCCAGGAAACCCTGGAAGTCGGAAAGAAAAAAATGAGCCTGACCCACATCATTTACCACGATAAAAATGGGGACTGGAAAAGAAATGCCTGGTATGATGCAAAAGGACAACTCCAAATAATGCGTTACCAACAAGGCTCGGCTCAAATACAACTTATCAGAGAAACACCTTAAAATTTTTTTGGAAATCGGACCATGGAAACATCTCCTGAAAACTCTGATAAAAAGCTTGCAGCACACAACCTCTCCAAGCACTACCGCAAGCATCCCGTCCTGCACGACATCTCTCTCCACGTCTCCCGTGGCGAAGCCATCGCCCTGCTCGGTCCAAACGGCGCAGGTAAAACTACCTGTTTCTACATCATGACCGGCCTGATCGCTCCCGATACAGGACGCATTACACTCGAAGGGAAAGACGTAACCCAGCTCCCGATGCATCAACGTGCCGCAATGGGGGTTGGATACCTGCCCCAGGAAACGTCCATTTTTCGTGGACTCAATGTTGAGGAAAATATCTACGGCGTTCTGCAGGCCTGCGGCATCCCAAAAGACCAGCGCGACGAAACCCTCGAATCCCTGCTCGACGATTTCTCCATCCAGTCGATTCGCCAGGCGCCCTCCGAAGTTCTCTCCGGTGGAGAGCGCCGCCGCGTCGAAATCGCACGCGCCCTGGCTGCCAATCCGCAGTTTATTTTACTCGACGAACCCCTTGCCGGTATTGACCCCATCGCCGTTCGCGACATCCGCAAACTCATCACGCAGTTAAAGTGCCGCGGCATTGGCGTTCTGATTACCGACCACAACGTTCGCGATACGCTGCGCGTGGTGGACCGCGCCTACATTCTGAGTGAAGGGCATATTCTGCACGAGGGCACTCCCGAGGAAATCATTGAGCACAGTGAAGTTCGCAATGTTTATCTCGGAGAAGATTTCGAAGCATGACGACGGCACCCCTGGCAGCCAGGACAAAATTTCGCCGACGGATTTTTCCGATCCTGCCCTATTATATTTTTAAAGTATTTCTCCTTCCGACTCTCGCCGTCGGAGCAATCGTCTTTTTTGCGCTGTCCCTTGAGCGCGTTCTTCGCCTCGTCCAGGTTGTTACCCACCACGGTGCATCCGCCAACGAAGCCTGGGGCCTCATCATTTACCTGATACCCCACTATCTTGGTCTTGCCATCCCGGCAGGATTTTTTTTCGGAGTCATTCTTGGTATCCGCCGTCTTCACGACCGTTCCGAGCTTGTGGTGATGCGCTCCTTCGGCCTCTCTGTCTCCCGGCTTTATCTTCCGCTCGCCTACCTGGCCATCATCCTCACAATCCTCATGGTTTTTCTTACAAACTGGGGGCAGCCCTACGCCCGCTATCTTTTTCGGGGCCAGATGAATCAGATCATAAGCGGCGATCTCCTCGGCGGACTCGGCCCCGATATTTACCTTCCCGTCGGAGCGGATAACATCGTCCGCGCAAAAAACGTCCGCGAACAAGGAAAATTTTTTGAGGGATTTTTCATGACGCGAACGACGGAATCCAACCACCGCGAATTTTTGACAGCCCATTCTGCCGAAGTGCTGCCCGTCGAAAAACCAAATGGCGAACTCAGCATCATGCTCCGGGATGGCATTCTGCTTCGGGAAGAAGAAAACGAATTTAAAATCAAAACCATCAGCCTGCAACTGCGCTTTGACCAGATGCCGGTTAGCATCACGACAGACAGCATCGCTGCGGAATCCGGCCCTCGTGGTTACTCCGAGCGCGAACTCACCTCGCCCGAACTGCTCCTGCCTTCGGCCGAAACATTACCGGAAGAATTACAAAAAAAAATCTCTCCCGCCCAAAAGCGGGCCGAGTTTCACTGGCGTGAGGCACAGACCCTCTCCGTTCCGATTCTCGGCGGACTTGGTCTTGCTCTCGGTTTGATCGGTCAGGGACGCTCTGCCAAAGCCCGTGGCATCGCCCTCGGCCTGGTGATTCTTGTGCTCTTTGAAAAGACCTCGCGCCTTGGCAAAATCATGGTCGAGAACGACCAGATATCTCCCTGGATCGGAATCTGGGGACCTGCTTTTCTCCTCCTCGTTTTTGCCATCCTGGCCTACCGATTTTTTTCCGGCGACCTTCCCCGGCGACGAGCGATTCCGCCTCAACGTTACACCGCAAGCAGCAAAACCTGACAGCCACTATGCCCACGATTTTCATTCAATGGCTGCTCCTGCGCTTTGCGAGTCGGGTTTTGCGTATCACGTTTGCCCTGACCGTGTTGCTGGCCGTTTTTGATCTTCTGACCCAGGCCAGCGAAATCGCCTCCGAGGCCAGCCACTCTTTTTATGCACTCCTTTTTTATTTTTTGCTGCGGCTTCCGGGGATTGCAGTTTTTATTCTGCCCCTGGGTGTCCTGATAGCTGCGGTTCAGGTCTTTTCCTCACTGGCTTCTCAACGTGAAATTCTCGCACTCGAAGCCTCCGGTTTTACACTTTCCCGCATTGTTATAACACTTCTGACAGGTGCTTTTTTCCTGTCAGTCGGCCAGTTTGTCTTTACAGATTATTTTGTAACAGACACCCAGGAGCGTCTCGGCGAATGGCAGGCCGACCACTACCAGGGCCTGCCAAAACTCGAAGCACTTCCCGACAGCCCCGAGTGGGTTTCAAGTGAAGGATTTCTTGTGCAAACAGGCGGTGTCAGCCCCGATGGGCACCACCTGCAATCGCCTACTGTCCTCGCTATCGATTCGAGCGGCGTTGCATCTCATTACTACAATGCCGAAAGTGCCAGCTACCAGGAAGTAAACACCGGGAATAAACAAACTCCGCCAAAAAGCTCCTGGGTTCTTAAAAATGCCGTAACCCGCGATCTTCGATTACAAAGTGAAGCTTACGCCAAGGCAATCATCCTCCCTCTCACCCTCCAGCCAAAAGATTTTGCCTCATTTTCCAAACCCATCGAAGAGCTTCGCTTCAGCCAGCTTTACGCACTTGGCTGGAAAGACATGAACAGCCAAATACATCCAAATGCCGTCTATCAGGTCTGGGCTTACTCCCGAATTGTCCAGGCACTTAGCTGTATGGTCATGGTTCTGCTGGCTGCACCCATCTGCCTTCAAATTCAGCGAAATGCCCGGCGACTCTATGTGACGATTGCTGTTTTTGCTCTCGGGTTCTTTTATTTTATTTTGCAAAGCATCCTCATCCCGCTTGGGGAAAACGGTACTTTCCCGCCTGTCGTTGCAGCTTGGGCTACTTTTATCTGCTTCGGATTCCTCGGTGCTGCAGCCGTTTTTTTCCGTGTGAAATAAACTTTTTCTTTCTTTTAATTAAGGGGAATGGCCGTTACAAAAGTCTGAGCGTTGCATGGTGTTGGCCAAATACTTTTCAGCAATCGAATACAGGCAACTGTGTGTTCGTTTCAGGATTTAAGATTTAAAATTCGTCAATAAAAAACAAAGAAACCGTTATCATACCCGTACCATCCAGTCCCTCTCACTCTCCATCTGATCTGCACCGCTCAAATACTTTAAGCGGATTTACTTCGTCGTCAGATTCTGCCGTTAATAAAAAGCTGCCCGTGCAATCGGCGAGCTCGAAGCAGGCGACCCTCGCCGTTCTTGAAAATCCCCTGAGTGGTCGAAACTCCAGGCAGCCCGGAGCGTTGAAGCAAATCTGCAAATCCGCAGATATTCCCTGGCATTCGGCCAGTACGCCGGAGGCCCTGCAAAAATATGTTCGCGAACTGCTCGTAAATCCCCCCGATATTCTTGCTGTCAGCGGCGGCGATGGGACCATCAGTGCCGTCCTGAATGTTTTTGAAGGACACCCCGACCCGGCTTCTCTGCCCGCACTCGCACTGCTCTGCGGCGGCAGCACAAACATGATCCAGCGCGAGCTGGGCCTGTCGGGAAACCCCACCCGTGCGCTTCAGAATGTGCTTAATGACACTCGCGCTGGCATCACTCCCGGGCGTATTCAGCAACGATCTCCTTTTGGTGTTCTCAGCGACGACGGCCAGCCCGAGCAGTTTGGATTTTTTTTCGCAGCAGGTGCAATGTCCCGCATACTTCAGTTTTGCCAGGAAGCTTTTTCACGCAAAGCAATCAACGGAGTTTTTATCGAAAGTCTCGCCCTTTTGTCTGTTTTTTCCCGCTTGTTTATTCTGAAAAAAGCGACAGGAGATATTTTTCATCACGATGACATTCGCTGGGCGCGGCACACAAACGGGCAAAAAAAACCTTCCGACTGGCACGGCGGCCCAAGCATTTTTATCTACCTGACCAGCCTCAATCGCCTGCTTCTGGGCTTTAATCCGCGCGGACGCCACAATGCTCTGAAACTGGTCACCTACAAACACCCCTTCACCCGGCGCGGCCTTCTCACCTACCTGCTCAGCCGGGGAGGCAGCGACCGAAAAAAAACGCAGGAAGTCGAGCACGATTCCTCCGACAAATATTCACTCTGCTTTAAAGGACAATGGGTTCTCGATGGCGAGTTTTACGGACATCCCGACAAGGATTCCAAACTAAAAATTCGCACCTGCCAGCCACTCCCCTTTTTCATCATGTGAAAAAAAACTCTGAGCCGGAGACCCGGATGCAGCTTGAAAAATTTATTGCTGAGGAAACAAGCAAACCACTGGCCGTCGTTCCCAACAGGTGGGTGGATTTTTTTAAAAAACAGCCCGGCATTGCTGCGATTTTATTTTACGGTTCCGGCCTTCGGAACCACACGCCCGACGACGAAATCGTTTACGATTTTTATCTGCTTGTGGAGCGTTTTTGTGACTACAAGCCAAATCTTCCACTTGCGATCGGAGGCCGCCTGGTGCCTCCCAATGTTTATTTTTTTGAAGAGACTTTTGAGGGGGCTCCACAGCGCTGCAAGGTTGCCGTCTTACGAATTGACCAGTTTTGCAAAGCCGCAACCCGACAAAGTTTCACACCGCATATCTGGGCGAGATTTTGCCAGCCCTGCCGTATTGCTTTCACAAACTCAGACTCTGCCCGACAGACTCTCATCCGCAGTATTGCCGACTGCGTTTTAACTTTTCATGAAGAAACGCTGCATCTGATCAATTCCTGCTCAGTCACGGAATTCTGGGAAGTCGGGTTACGTTCGACCTACGCAGACGAAATCCGCAGCGAAAAACAAAACCGGGCCAGGCTTATTTTTGAAACAAACGCTGAGTCCTGCACCGAAAAAAGTCGCCTCGCCATTCCTCAGCTCAACTCCATCGGCGAATTTACAAACAACAATACGATTTACTCAAAAATTCCCGGCTTTCGAAAATCCTTGTATGTTCTTAAGCGACGGTTTTCCCGCCCATTCAAAAAAGGAGTGATCCTGCTGCGACTCATAAAAGCGACCTTCACCTTCCAGGGAAACATCGATTATGCCCGCTGGAAAATTGAGCGTCATTCCGGTGTGAAAGTTGAAATCAGCGAATTTCACCGACGCCACCCGATTCTCGGCGGGCTTGCACTTTTTCTTCGCGTTACAAAACGCGGTGGCATACGCTAGCCTTTCTCTTTCCCGGGAATGTCAGAAAAAAACAATTTGCCTTCAACCGATCAAAAGCCCTCCCCCACACAGGGAAGTCTGAAGGTGCCCATACGCAATGCAGGCAAACTCTCTCTCGGGCGCATCATCCAGGCAGTTTGCTCGCTCGCTTACCTGGCTTTCGCCACCCGCACGCTGGGGCCTGAAAATTTTGGAAAGCTCATTCTGATTCACAGTCTTTGTCTGGCTGTTGCTCAGCTTACACGCTTTGAGAGCTGGCAGAGCATTGTCCGCTTCGGCACGCCTTTCCTTCGCGAGGGGAAACCCAATGCCCTCCATCGTATTCTTTCCTTCGGACTGGCACTTGATTTTATCGGTATCGTCCTCGGTATCACCGCCTACGCGATCATGGTTTATCCCCTGGGAAACTGGTTCGGCCTTTCGCTGGAACTTCGGCACTTCGCGATGATCTATGGTATCTGGATGATCAGCTTTATAAACAGCTCCGGCACGGCTACCGGGACGCTTCAGTTGCTCGGGCGCTTTGGCACTCTTGCTGCTGCGACCACGCTTGAACCCATTATTCGCTTCATCGGAGCGGCTTTCCTTTTTTACAACGAGGGTAGCCTGCGAGATTTTCTGATTCTGTGGCTTGTCGCTTTGACCATCACACATGTCGCAACCAATCTGGCAGCCCTGTATCGTCTTGCCAAATACAACCCACAGTGGAAATTTCGCTTTTATCCCGACACCTGGACCAAGCCCCAGGGTGCTCTTTGGCGTTACGCCATCGGAACTCACTGGGTCGGAGCAATGAATGTCGCCCAGGATCACCTGCCGACCCTGGCAGCAGGTGGCGTAATCGGCCCTGCCGCTGCAGGGCTTTTCAAAGTCGCCCGTCAATTTGCCGATGTCCTCATTACTGTTATCAATAAACTCCTGGTTCCTGCACTTTTTCCGGAGCTTGCAAGGCTTCAGAAAAATGCCCGCCAGGCTCTTGCCAACCGCCTGAACCTGATCACCCTGGCTGCCTTTTCTCTGTTTTTTATTTTCCTGGTTTTCTTTGGAAAAGACCTGATTCGACTTGTCTCAGGTAAGGAATTTCTGCCCGCCTACTCGACCATGCTCTGGCTGGCTTTTGCCGGTGTGATCCGAGCCGTCAGCTTTAGCTTTGAAACCCTGCTCACAGCAATCGGAGCAATCCGGCGGGTTGTTTTGGTAAACTCTTTTTCGCTGGTCGTCTATTTTGCGGCACTGGCTTACTTTATGCCAACCTTCGGGCTGGTCGGCGTCGGCATGGCAACCGTCGCTTACGCCAGCATACGCTCAAGCCTGCTTTGGTGGAATGCTCGCCACCAATATCTCAATTCTTAGGGGCTGTTAAGGTAACGCGAAAAAAGAGGGTAAAAGATGTGCCAAGGGGCGTTTATATTTATCCCGAAAAACCTTCTTCCAGGATATTTAATGCATGATTAGCGATTGCCTCAAGGTGGTTGTTAATATCTGTATTGAGCACCTCTACCCTTACGTCCCCTGCCGCCATTCGGCCCATCGCCTCTTTGTTATACTGCTTGCGCAGGGTGTCGGTGCGATCTTCCAGGGTTTTTACCTCACGCAGGACATCTGCCGGAATCTCACGTAAGAGGAATTTGTCGCAAGAAATCAGGGCCTGTCCCACTAAAGCAGCCAACTCCTGCACCTTCTTCATCTGATCTTCGGAAAATTCCCGCTTTTTGTTATATTTCCGCTGCACAAGTTTCACTAAGCGATAAATTCGGTCGGTGCATTCCTCGATCTCGGTTACAATTCGGATCATCGCTGCTATGTTGACAACATTTTTCTTACCCGCCTCGTGAGACGAGCAAAACACAAGGTATTCCGTAATATCATGTGCCATAATGTCGGCCTCAGTTTCCATATCCTTAAGATGTTTTACTTTCTCCGACATGTCCTGACCGGGACTGGCAAACACTTCTTCGAACCCCTGAAACATCTCTACACAATTTTTCGATATCAGTCGCATCGCACCCTCCGCTTCAGCAAGATTCAGCTCGCCGGTATCTACCAGTCTCTGTGAGATATATTTCAAACGCTGGTGTATCCCCTCATCTTCCCCTGATGGCTTTACCCAACGCTCCACCAGCCGTGCAATTTGCGGCACAAACCAGAGCAGTATTAAGACATTCACCAGATTGAAAGCCGTATGAAAAATTGCCGTTGCAAAAGCTACCTCGCTTTGCTGAAACCCTCCCTTTGCTGACTTCAGCCCCTCCGGAAGATAGCCCGTTGCAGTCCACACTGCGTTCGTAAAAACTAAAAACACCGCCAGCATCCATACTACCCCCAATACATTGAATAAAAAATGCGCACGCGCTGCCCGTTTTGCACTTGTATTTGCCCCCAGCGATGCCAGCCACGCCGTCACTGTCGTTCCTATATTTTCTCCCAGCACCACCGCTGCCGAAATCCGAAAAACCTGCAAAGGGTCATCTCCAAACCACCCATTGATCGCACAAGTGATGGTGATGGCCATAGCCGCCGACGACGACTGCACTATCATCGTCAATACAATCCCTGCCACCAAAAAAAGTAAATAGGAAGAATAGCCATGACCATCGAGCATACTGATGACCCCCTCTATCCTCGCGGCCATCAGCGGATCCTCCTGAATCATCAAATGTAAATCCGGAACGGAATCTTTCAGAAAATTCAATCCCAGAAATAAAATCCCAAACCCTATTAGAAACTCACCGAAGAATCGTGCCCGCTCTTTACCTATAAAAAACAGCGGAAATCCGATCCCTATGACCGGCACCGCGATCTTTGCCAGACTGAACTTTCCGACCATCGCCACAATCCAGGCCGTAAATGTCGTCCCCAAATTTGCTCCCATAATCACTCCGATCGACTGCATCAGAGTCAGTAAACCTGCATTGACCAGAGAGATCACCAGCACCGTCGTCGCCGATGAAGACTGCACCAGCACCGTTGTAAACAATCCCGCCAGCATACCGCTCACGCGATTATTCGTCACCGAAGACAAGACACGCCGCATCTGTGCGCCGGCAAACTTCTGCACTCCCTCCGACAACACCTTCATTCCATAAAGAAAAATGCCTAACGAGCCCAGAATCTGAAGTGTCGTGACCATACAGAAAAATAATACAACATCGTTTCAATGAATAATTGTTCTTCTGACCAGCCAAATCAGAAAAAAACATCGATTTGAAAGCACCTTCAATCGAGTTTGAGGTGCTTTCCCTGCCAGGCTTCGATGAAGATACAAGGCGTTCTTTGGCGTTAAAAACAGAGGAGAGGCTTTTTTGGAGGCGATACTAACGATCTGTCAGATGCCTGATTTTTGCTTCATCCGGGAAGCTCGTGTGTATGGAGAGAAAGGGTGAGCTCAAAAGATGATGAGGAGAAAAAAACTTCCCCAACGGGGTTGCCACGTTGTGACGTAAAAACCGACGCTTTTTTTCTTATACACAGGAATTTTTCGGATTTTTTACAGGCTGCTATCAAAGCGTTATTTTGACGCTATTTTCAGACAGCACTCTGGTGTCGAAGCGTGCCGGCAGAAACTGCTCGATTGTGGCTATGTTTGTTTTGATATGCGGCGTGAGGGTTGTTGTTAAAAATTCTCCACCTTCGGCAAGTGCCATTGGTAACAAGAGCTGATCTGCCAGGTGAGGATCAACCGGGGCCTCGCTTTTCAGATAGTCGCGCAGCATTTTTGCCAGCTCGTGGGCGACTGCAGCAGACGATTTTTTCCACGCGCCGAAGCTTGTGAAATGGTTCGTGATGTTTTCATAAATGAGTTCAGCGGACAGTGTGTTTCCGCTGCCGTCACAGTCCTGCGTGTTGATGATTTCTACGTTCGGAGCCGACTCACCCTCCCATTTTAAATTTCTTAAAAGCTTACCCGTTTCTTTTTCCGCAATATTTTTTGAAATATTTGCACAGAGGCAAAAAATCGTGCGGGAGATTTCTTTTCCTCTTTCTGAAAAAGCAATTTGCTGCAGCGCGGTATTCTCCGGAATATCGAATTCGATAACTCCTCCTCCGGCGGGAGCAAAGCCCAGGCGCAGCAGTTTTGCTTGTAAGTTTATTCCCATTTTTTCGAGAGCCGGCAGCCAGGAGCGCATGATAAAATCCATCGTTGGTGCCATAGGGTTGTGTGTGCCGCCTTCGAGTCGCAGGTGGCTTGGCTGGTCGAGGCTCCACAGGGCGGGCAGCAGTGTTTGCGCAAGCAGGGTCGAGCTTCCCGCTGTGCCGATGGGGAAATGATAACGCCCCGCCCGTAGCGTGCCCGGGCGAAAAATGATCTCCTGAGAATTTATTTCAGCTCCATCGACCGTGGCATTTGAGATTTCGGCAGCAGAGGTAACGCAGGTGAGGTGCTGTCGCATGAGTCCGGGTTTAGCCCGTGCCGCACGGATCGAGTGCATACGAAAGGCCTGCCCTGTCAGCATGGACAGGGTCAGGGATGTTCGTAAAATTTGCCCACCTCCGTGCGAGCCGTCGATTTGGATACTTTTCATTTTGTTGGTATTAGTCGTCAGCTTTGGATGCGTCTTTGATCACAAAGCGTGCTTTCAAAGAAGCCACCCGGTGGGCAAGACGCGCCTGCTCGACACTTTTTAAAACTTCGTTGAAGTCTTTGTAAGCATCAGGCGCTTCGTCACGCGGGTAGGCCCGGCAATTGCTGAGTATATCATGTGCATCGAGTTCTGAATCGACAGTTTTTTGATCGAGATTTTTAAAAGCTGCCTTCCTTCCCATTTGGCGCCCTGCACCGTGGTTGACGGAGTAACAACTTTTCTCCGCATCCGGCAGAGCGGCCATTACGGCAGAGCCGTCCCGTGGATTTCCGGGCAGCAAAATGGGGTGCCCGGTTTTTTCAAACGGAGTCCCTTTCAGCGCGTGGTGTCCGCCGGGAAATGCACGCGTCGCACCTTTCCGATGGACCCACTCCAGGCGATTATCGATTACTTCCTGCCGAGCAATATTGTGGCTGATGAAGTAAACAAGGTTGCCGCGAATACCGGGAAAAATTTCCTGAAAAGCTTCGAGCACGAGGGCATTGATGAGCATGTGATTTACCGTTGCGAAGTTGGCACCGAGTGCCATGTCGTCGATGTAAGCGTCTGCCTCGTAAGTGCCCAGAGGAGCATAAACGAGCTTTTTATCTCCAGCAGGGTAGGGGGTTGCCCAGCGATCAAATTTGGCTTCGAGTCTTTTAAACTGGTTCGACGCAAGATCGTGCCCGAACCCCCGCGATCCGCAGTGGGAAAAGAAGGCGATGCAGTTATCACGAAGGCCGAAAGTTTCGGCGGCCCCGCGTGCCTCAGGCGTATCATTTATCGAAACGACTTCGGCTTCTCCGAAGTGGTTGCCGCCACCGTAGGAGCCAAGCTGCTGCACTTTTCCAGGGAAGGTCGAGGCATAGCTGCCTTTGAGCATGCGCTCCAGACGATTGTGCAGACTTGCAGTGCTGCCGTCGTGCCCGGTGTGCGCACTGTCTTCGCAACGCTCCGCCCACGCGGGTGGGATGCCCATTGCTTCGCAAACCATCTGGCTTGCACCCTCGATGACGGCTTTTTCTCCGAGTTCAGTGGCGATGCGGCGACTTTTTTTGACCGAGCGCTGGCCCTTGCCGGCACCGGTCGGGGTGCGTTCACAGATCGCGTTGATCAATGCCCGGCGGACTCGTTTGTCCACAATTTCTTCAGCGGGTAAATCCATTTGCAAAAGTGACATCGAGCATTTGATATCAACCCCGACCGGGCCGGGGTAAATGTGTGTAGGTGAACTCATCACGCAGCCAATAGGTGCGCCGTAGCCGACGTGTGCATCAGGGTTTAAAACGACTCGATTTACTCCAGGTGCCATTTGTGAGTTGATGGCTTGCTGAAGGCAAATCTCATCGAAGCCTTCGCAAATCGCATCGGTTCCGATGACGGTGATGGGTCTTTTTTTCTCATCAGAAGTTTTAAGGATTCCGACGGCTTCTTCTGTTTTTTGAATTTGAGGTTTCATTTCTTAATTTTCGTTTTGTGCCCGTCAACAAAGCGGGTGGCCGGGGCCTTTTGGCCACCCGCTGCGAATGATCAGAAAGTTTGTCAGTGTGCAGTGGCAGTTTTCAGTGGGATTTTCTTTTTTGCATGGATTGGAAAAGTCGTATGCTTAAAGTAATTAGCATTAGGTATGCCAAAGTGGATTCTTGATTAGAAAATTATTTGTAAGTTATTTGTTATAAATAGAATAATTTTTTTAACTCTAATGGATGATGAGGTTGAAAATTTATAATTTTTATTTATTTTTATTGTTTTTTATATAAAAAGATAAATTTATGAAATCGAAAAGCAATGTGGTCTTTAGTTTTCTGGGGCCGGTTTTGGATCGCTCAAAAGGTTCAGATCGTTGGGGGCGCTGGCGACCGAACCTGGGGATTTGTCAGCAGAAAGATTTTTTGGTGGATCGGCTGGAGCTTTTTAGTGAGCACAAATTCCGCGCTTTGGAGTCACAGCTTGTTCGGGATATTGCGCAGGTTTCACCGGAGACGGAGGTTGTTTGTCACAGTATGAATTTAAAGAATCCGTGGGACTTTGAGGATGTTTACGAAAGGCTGCATCTGTTTTGTCGGGATTATTCATTTGATGTGGATCGGAAAAATTACTTTGCCCATATGACGACGGGGACACATGTGGCCCAGATTTGTCTTTTTCTGCTTACAGAATCTCGTTTTTTGCCAGGAAACCTGATTCAGACAAGACCCTCGGATGCTCACCGTTCTGATCGAAAAAAATCCCAAAAGCCGGGGCCGGAGGATGCCGCCGGACACATCGAAATCATCGATCTGGATTTGTCAAAGTATGATCGTTTGGCATCACGTTTTGCAGTGGATCAGGATGAGGCCCGGGATTTTTTACGTTCGGGAATTGCGACAAGAAATGCAAAATTTAATAAGCTGATTGATGAGCTTGAGACAGTCTCTTTGCGTTCGACCCAGCCGATTTTACTATCGGGACCGACCGGCGCGGGGAAATCGCGCCTGGCTCGTCGAATTTATGAATTGCGGGAGAGTCGTCTCTCACTGGAGGGAAATTTTGTGGAAGTAAACTGTGCTACTTTGCGCGGTGATACTGCGATGAGTGCGCTCTTTGGGCACAAAAAGGGTGCCTTCACGGGAGCGGTCAGCGAGCGTCCCGGGTTGCTGCGACAGGCGCATAAGGGGTTACTTTTTTTGGATGAAATCGGCGAACTTGGACTCGATGAGCAAGCCATGCTTTTGCGTGCGCTGGAGGAGGGAACTTTTTTTCCGGTCGGGAGTGATGCCCCTGCAAAGAGTCGCTTTCAGCTTATTGCCGGGAGCAATCGTGATCTGCGTGAAGAGGTGACAAAGGGGCACTTTCGGGAGGATCTGCTGAGTCGAATCAATCTTTGGAGTTTTGAATTGCCTGCCTTGAAAGAGCGTTCCGAGGATATCGCTCCAAACCTTGATTACGAGTTACGGCACTATGCGCAGCAGGAAAACCGCTCGGTTTCTTTTAATAAGGAAGCACGAGAAAAATTTTTAAATTTCGCACAGGCGTCGAATAGTGAGTGGCGGGGAAATTTCAGGGATCTCAATGCTGCGATCATGCGGCTGGCAACCTTTGCGCCGAGAGGGCGGATTACAGTTCCGCAGGTAGATAATGAAATCGTGCGACTGAAAAATTCCTGGCAGCGTTCAGAGAATGAGGGGGAGGATTTTCTCAAAAATTTCTTATCGGAGAAGCAGCTTGCTGAGATTGATCTTTTTGATCAGCCGCAGCTTATTCAGGTTTTAAAAATTTGTCAGAGTAGCAAAAGCCTGTCGGAGGCCGGGCGGCAGTTATTTGCCCGGTCACGAAAAAAGAAGCGTCAGCCTAATGATAGTGATCGCCTGAAAAAATATCTCGCAAAATTTAAGCTTAGTTTTGAAGTGCTGAGGAGCATTCAGGGGAAATGATTTTTGAGGCGTCGGCATGGCGAGTATTGCCCGCGCCACTAATTACCTCAATTCCTGGAATTTGAAATCTGCCCCGACCGGGCAGTGATCGCTTCCCATGACTTCGGAGCATATAAAAGCGTCCTTTATGGAATTGCTCAAAGCCGCTGAAGTGCAAACATAGTCGATGCGCCAGCCCACGTTGCGGGTGCGGGCTGCCGCACGGTAGCTCCACCAGGAGTAGTGTCCGCCGCCTTTCTCAAACTTCCGAAAGCTATCCACAAATCCCGCGTCGATAATTTTGTCAAAGCATCCCCGCTCCTCATTGGTAAACCCCGCGCTGCGAGCGTTATTTTCCGGGCGAGCCAGATCGATTTCTTTGTGGGCAACATTCATATCCCCGCAAAAAATTACCGGCTTTTTTTTCTCCAGTTTTTTCAGATAGCGTAAAAAGGCAGGCTCCCATTCTTTTTCCCGATACGGCAGGCGCTGCAGTTCGTTTTTGGAATTCGGGACATAAACATTTACCAGAAAAAAATTTTCAAACTCCGCCGTCAGCACTCGCCCCTCCTGATCGTGCTCTTCAATTCCTATTCCGGTGGTCACATTCAACGGTGCTACCTTTGAAAAAATCGCCGTTCCCGAGTAACCCGGACGCTCTGCCGCATTCCAAAAAACTTTCCAGCCTCCTGGCCAGAGCTGATCCACTTGTTCCGGGCGAGCCTTGGTTTCCTGCAAACAAAGTATGTCGGCATCTGAAGCTTCCAGAAACTCCATAAAATTTTTTTTGAGAACAGCCCGGATGCCATTGACGTTCCAGGAGACAATCCTGAGGTGAGCTGCTTTTTTAGGTTTGAGAGGCATTTTAAAAAATTAATGAACAGTCTCAGAAATTTTTGGGAAACTTCCCAGTGCTTTCACTGCGCGACAACGTTTCGAAAGCTCGCGAAAAATTTCCTTCGTAGAGGCTTCTTCGATATGCCCGCCTGCCTCGATAAAAAAGAAAACATCTTTACTGCCTTTGGCCGCCGGGCGTGATGCAAAATGCCTCAAATTTACTTCATGATCTTTGAAGGGCTCCAGTGCCGTGACTAAAGCACCCGGCTTGTCTTCGATTCGCAGTAATAACATGCTTAAATCTTCGCCGGATGGCGGACCGGATTTTTGCCCCAAAATCAAAAAACGATCTGTATCCGTATCGCCTGGAATCGAAAGATAGATTTCAGCACAAATACTCAACTCTGTTGCGACGAGAGCATCCAGAGTCACGGTCACTGCACCCGAAGCATGCGACTCAATCGGCACGACAGCACATTCCGCCTCACTCGATTCAACAGCAGCAAAGGCATCCTCCATTTTATGAAAAAAAGTATAGGCCACGCTGGAGCCGAATTTTTGAATAGCCGCCTGGTGCGAAGTGTCTCCCGACTCACCATAGCAGGCTATGACAATATGTTTTTCCAGTGCGAGAGCAGCCGACATAATCTCTCGGTAAATTGCACGAAGTGCTCTTTTGGACAACGGCCCCTCGCTGCGTGCACTCAGGCTTCGCAGGAGTTGCTCCTCCCGCTCCGGCGCATAAATAGGAAGGCCCTCGCGATTTTTGATCTCACCAATTGCACGAGCCAGCTCCAGGCGACGATTCAGCAGCACCAGTAACTGGTCATCCACACTGTCGATTTGCGAGCGAATCTGTTTGATATCTGGCATTTGAGCGGGAAAAAGTTAAGGCGTAATCAGGCAGACGGAGCGGTATTTTCCTCCGAATTACTTTCGGTTTCAGAGTCGGCAGGTTCGGCAGGTTCGGCAGGTTCGGTATCCAAAGGCAATTCCTGGGTTGTTTCCTCAGGCTCCGGAATTTCTGCTTTGGGAAGCTCCAGACTGCGCAACTCGCCGGCATTTGGCAGTTCATCCAGATTCAGCAATCCAAAGTGCTCCATAAAATAGGTCGTCGTCTCGTAAAGAAGTGGCCGCCCCGGCACATTGGCACGACCTGCGATTTTAACGAGTCCTTTGTCGAGCAAAGTCTGCATCACCCCGTCCACAGCGACTCCGCGCACGGCCTCTATATCGGCTTTGATAATAGGCTGCCGGTAGGCAATAATCGCCAGTGTCTCCATTGCCGGAGCACTTATTTTTTGCGTGCGATTTTCAGGAAATAGCTGGCGCAGCCAGGGAGCAAAATTTGCATGAGAAACAAGCTGGAGTCCGGCGGCTGTCCTGGAGAGTTCGAAACCTCTGCCGCTTTCGGCATAGTGCTGCTGTAACTCCTCAATCGCTGCTTCAAAATCGGCTTTTTTAACTTTTCGGCAGCCCTGCAAATCAGCTTCTTCGGGTGCTGCATCGGCGGTGGCTTTGCAAATTGACTGAAACTCTTTAAGCGAAAGTGGCTTTTGCGATGCAAAAAGAATCGCCTCCAGAATCTGGCTCAGGCGGTAACGCAGTTCGACCGCTTCATTTGCAGGCGATTCTGCTTCCTCTGCGGTCGGCTCCAACTCTTCAGGTGCCTCGGCCTGCTGTTCCTCTTCCGCCACCGGAAGCTCTTCACTTTTATCTGACTCGTCCATTTTAAATGATTTTTTAAATTTACTCGGAAAAAGAAATCTCTGTAATCGCCTCAGTGTCCTCCGAAGATTTTTCTTCGATCGCTGCAGCTTCTCCTTCAGACAAAGGTGCCACAGGCTCAGGCTGACCAGATTTTTCAATCCAAATCTCACCAAAGGCCACCTCCTGGCGAACCTTCAGCTGCTTCATGCGTATCAGTTCAAGCATTGCAAGAAAAGTCACCACAATTTCCGTTCGACTCGCCGCTTCGCCAAACATTTCCTCAAACTTTACCGGTACATCACTCGAAGTAATACGCAAAATATACTCGATCTTGTCACCAACCGTAAAATTTTCCTCAAAAATTTCCCGCAGATCCTCTTTCTTGTTTTCGAGGCGTTTAAGAATTTTCTGGAAGGCATTGATCAGATCAAAAATTCCGACCTCTTCAAGAGCTACATTCTCCGCAGGTTCCAGGTCCGGCGTTACCGGACTCCTCGGAAATAAAGCTTCCTGCAAAGCTTCCCGCTCACGCAAACGCGACGCAACTTCCTTAAATTTCTTATACTCGATGAGCTGGCGAATCAGCTCCCAACGTGGATCATCCTCTTCCGCATCTTCCTCCCCCATCTGCTGATCCACCGGCAGCAACGTGCGGCTCTTAATGTAAAGCAGGTTCGCCGCCATGACGATAAACTCTCCAGCCACGTCGATATTGAGCACCTTAAAAGCATCCAGATACTCCATGTATTGCCTGGTGACACGCTCGATCGACACGTCATAGATATCAACCTCATCTTTTTTAATAAGATAAAGCAGCAAATCCAGAGGTCCCTCAAAGACCTCCAACTTAACCTTATACTCTGCTTCCATTCGGAAAACTAAGGTCGCTTATAGCCGCGCTTTTTGGCCTCTGCCGCGAGCTGAGTCCGGTGTTTCTTCTTGCTCACGATCCGGGTCTTCCGCTTGCGCAACTGCCGGGCCAGCTTATCAACCACTTTGTCGATGGCGGCATAGAGATCCTCTTCCGCATCCTGGGCATAAATATCCGGCCCCGGAACAGCCAGGTGCACTTTCACCACATTTTTTTTCGTCTTCGTCTCGTCATGCAGCAGCACAACATGCGCTGCAAGTATGTCAGAAGTAATAGTTTCAAGATGAGAAACTTTTTCAGCAACAAAGGAGTGAATAGCTCCTGTAAGAACGATATGACGCGGACTAAGATGAATTTGCATTAGAATTAAAAATTAACTTCCCCGCCACTCTAACCAATGAAATGCCCTATGACCAGCAAGATATTATCCAACCTCTGCCCAGCATAAAAATCTACCCTCGTTCCTTCAGGGAGGCTCCCCTCTTCAGCCTCAGCAAATACAAGAACTCTGCCAGAATATCCGGTGCACAACGAATCGGCCCAACCGTCGATCCGCCCTTATGCTCCCACTCGACCGGCAGTTCTGCAATCGAATACCCCAGCAACCGTGCCCTCACCAGCAACTCCACATCAAACAAAAAACCATCCAGCACACTGTCATGAAATAACCCCTCCACCATCTCCGCCCGGAAAGCCTTAAAACCGCACTGTGTATCCCGACTCCGCGTCAGTCCCGCAGCACGCAAAGCCACATTGAAATACCTGCTCCCCACCTGCCGCAGCAAAGGCTGTTTTTTTACGATCCGACTCTCCGCCAGCCGCCTCGATGCAATCACCACATCCTCACCCGACTCCACTGCTGCACAAAAAATCTCCACAAACCGGACCGGCACGCTCAAATCCGCATCCATAAAAAGCCGCACCCGGGTTCCCCGGCTCTCCAGCATTCCGCGTCGCACGGTCGCACCCTTTCCCATTTGCTCCGGATTTCGAATCACCTGCGGTCGCACCGCATGTGCCCGTGCCAACTCCCCTGTCCCATCCGACGATGCATCATCCACAACCACCACTTCGACAGATCGCGCATAATCTTTTAAAAAATCTCCCAGCACATCCAGCGTCGCCGGCAAACGCCTCGCCTCATTATGCGCAGGAATAACAATACTAATTTCCTCCGAAGCCTGATTCATCGTGGTGTATTTGCTGACTCCATAGTTGCTTATCGCGAAGTGATTTCGCTGTGAATCCACAAATCCTCCGCAGCATCGTCAAGAACGATTACCGACTTCATGAATCCGAACCCAGTCGGCTGCGAAGTTCTGTCAGAGAGAGAAATCTTCCCTCTCCGGCATCAACCTTAGCACGGCGGGCCGCAAGAATATCACCATGCCATGCAGGAGAATCGACCGAATTTCCGGAACACGAAATCGAACTCCACAAAAGCTCTATAGCCTGCAAACGCTCCGCCGCACTCATGTGTTCGATTTCAGAAGCAACGATCATGATCAGGTTGTAGTCTGGCCGGAAAGCGAATGCAAGAAAGTTGAGCCTGATCCACCAGTCGCTCCGTTTGCTTTTCGCCTTCTGTCCGCTCCGGAGATAACAATACTAATTTCCCCCGAGGCTTGATTCATATTAGCGACTAAACTAATTCCGTGATGTGTTTAAAAAGGAAATCCATTGGCGCCTGGGCGTAATCAGCATTTTATTGCTGGCTGCAGTCCTGCGCCTGTGGATGCTCGACAGCAAGCCTGCTCATTTCGACGAAGGCGTCAATGGCTGGTTCGCCGACCAGATTCGCATCAACGGCCACTTTAGCTACAACCCCGAGAATTTTCACGGCCCCTGGTATTTTTATCTCGTCCACGCATCGCAAACTCTCTTCGGAAGGAACCTGTGGGCTCTGCGTCTGCCCGCCATTCTCGGCAGTCTGTTGGGCGTTTTTTTACTCTTAAAATTTAACCGCCACATCGGCAGGCAGGCCGCAGCACTGGCCGCACTGGCCATGGCCGTATCACCAGCCTTTGTTTTTTACGGACGTTATTCCATTCACGAATCCTGGTTTGTCGCCTTCAATATCCTGGCTCTTCTCGGCCTCCTCGACCTTTGGATCGCCGGACGACGAAACGGTTTATACCTGCTCATCGCCGGTGCCACAGGGATGATTCTCACAAAAGAAACCTACATCATTCACCTCGGCACCCTGCTTCTCGCCTTCCCCTGCCTTTTATTGTGGGACCACTTTGTCCCTCCCAAACCAAAGGAAAAACACGCCCCGCAGCTCTGGTCGTGGGACGAACTCTGCACCGCCCTGGCCTGCGCCCTGGCAGCCATCGTCTTATTCTACTCCGGCTTCGGGCGAAACTGGCAGGACCTCCACGGACTCTGGCAAACCCACGCCGAGTGGTTCACAACCGGTGTTGAATCAGAAGGTGGACACGCAAAAGAAAAATTCGATCTCTTCGTTGCTCCGCTCAACTGGTATTGGGTCTGGCTGCTTGCAAACTTCGAGTGGCCCCTCCTGCTCGGCCTCCTGGCAGGGGTGCGCTTTTTCTGGCCCGCTCCCGACCGGCTGCGTTACATCGCTATTTACGCAGCAGGACTCTTTCTTGCCTACAGCCTTATTCCCTACAAAACCCCCTGGTGTCTGCTCGCTCTCGCCTGGCCGCTTTTTTTGGTTCTGGCAACGGCAGTCGATTCACTTCGAGGTGTTTTTCGCACAACGGCATGGGCATTCGCCCTCCTTGCAATCACCGGAAGTCTGGTTCGCAGTATCGAGCTGAATTTCTACCGCTACGTCGATCACTCGCATCCCTATGTTTACGTGCAAACCGATGCCGAAATCGAAAAACTTACCGGCCCTCTCTTCGCGCAAGCCACTGCCGACCCACAAAAATACTTCCTGAACGGAACGATCCTTCTCGAAAGTTACTACCCCCTCCCCTGGACTCTGGGTGACTTTCCACATATCGCTTATTTTGGAAACGATCAAAAAAAATGGCCGGAAATTCTCGATGGTGATTTTGTGGTCATCGATGGCGAAGATGCAGATATCGTTCGCAAACGCCTGGACAAAAACCGCTCCTGGATCGAGCGATCATTCCACCTCCGCGACGGCATGAAATCCGCCATCGTCTTTTTTGCAAAAGACGCCTTTCCAAATGAGGAGGCCGCACCATGAGTCTGCGCCTCGCCACCGCCTGGTGCGTCTGCCTTGCGGTCACAGTAATCGTCAGCCTCGTCAGCACAGTGCTCGGAATCCCACCCGGCCCGCTCTCCGCCGGCATCTGTCTTGCGCTGGGAATTATCGCCGGTATTTCATCCGCTTTTTTTCTTCGTTTACCTCACGACTATTTAGAGAGATGGACCCCCCTCAGTATTCTGCTCTCCGGCCTTTTTGCCTGGGCGACATGGCGGGCTTTTTTCTGGCTCTTTTTTCAGGACGGAGGAGCTCTCTGCATTTCCTCCCCCTACAATCTCGGCGACCTCTCACTACATCTCCAGTTCATCCAGGTCTTTGCAAACACCAGTGAGATTCCGCTGCAAAGCCCCATCTTTACCGGCACTTTGCTCCGCTATCCCCTCGGCAGCGACTGGTTCAATGCCCAACTGCTTCTGCTCGGCATCCCGATTGATCGCGGCCTGATCTGGGTTGGTATTCTCTCCGGACTTGCGCTCGTCCTCACCCTCCGTGCATGGGGTGGAGCATTCAGCATAGCGAGCTTTCTTTTTATCGGAGGCTTTGCGGCACTGCCATTTTTCAGCAGCGGACTGCTTGCCGATTACCAATACAATGTTGACTGGAAAAACCCCTTCCTCACGCTCTGGGTCACCCAGCGCGGTTTCTACTACGCTCTCCCCGCAGCTCTCCTGCTCCTCCACTCCTGGCGGAATCGTCTTGCCGGAGGCAAAGGTTACCTCCCTCTTCCGACCGAAGCTTTGCTTTACGCATCCATGCCGCTTTTTCACGGACACACTTTTTTGTTTTTGAGCTTTGCTCTGCTGATTCTTTTTATCTGCGGGCTTCCTCGCTCCGGCATCCTGACAGCCTGGCGGCAACACTGGTTTATTCTTGTCGCCACAGCGCTCATTCCCGCCGCCGCTTTTACCTGGCTCGTTACGGGAGGATTTTCCGGCAGCTCCGACATCGGCTGGTGGCCCGGCTGGGTTATTAAAAGCGGTCCCCTCATGGAGCAAATTAAATTCTGGTTTTTAAATTTCGGCCTCTGGCTCCCCGCCGCACCTCTGGCCCTTTTTCTCGCCTGGACCCAAAGAACAAAGTCCATTCGCTTCCGCATCGACGCTCTTTTTGCCCTCATCGGAATCCTGATTTTTCTCGCCTGCTGCCTCTTCCGCTTCGCCCCCTGGGCCTGGGACAACACGAAACTCATGCTCCTGGCCTGGCTCGTCATCGCCCCCTGCATTTGGAACACCCTCATTTTTCCTTTGGAAAAACCTGCCCGCGTGCTGATTTGCTCCCTCCTGTTTTTCACGGGAGCTATTTCTCTCATCGGCGGGCTGCAGTCACCCCGCTCCTACAAGCTTGCCGACCGAGCTGAACTCGCCGCCGTCTCGGTCGCCCTCGACTCTCTCCCTCGTGATGCTGTTTTTATCCACAGCGGAGATTTTAATCACCCCCTTGCTCTCCTTGGACGCCAGGTTTTATCCGGCTACAACGGCCACCTCTGGAGCCACGGCTACAACTACCTTGCCCGGGAACGCGCCTTGCAGGAACTTTTCAAAGGCAACCTGGCAGCACTAGCCTGGCTGCAAAAATCGGGAGCGGATTATCTTTTTGTCGGCCAGCGCGAAATCCTCCAGGAAGACAGCGGCATCCTCATTCTCACACCTTTTTTAAAGAAGGCCGCCACCGGCAAAGGCTTCGAAATTTTTAAACTCGACAAAAATTTAATCCAGGAAATTGAAAGCGATTAATCCTTACTCCAGCCATATTGCCTCTGCCCTTTTTCTCCATAATCAAAGATCCAAAGGGCATTGTTTTCATGTTCTGTGACAAGAAGCTGCGTGGAATCCGGCCCCATGAAATGAACATTACTCGGCTTTGCAAAGGGTAATTTTATCCGCCTGAGCAAACTCCCGTCGGGCGAAAAAATATCCAGCTCCCCCTCTCCGTAATTTGTCGCAATGAGGTGGCCATCTCCATCGAAATCCATGCCATCCCCGCCGACCGGAGAATCCCCTGGAAAGCTTGCCCAGTCCACCCGCGAGCTTCTTTGTCCCGGACGATCAAGGTGATAGGCCAGTAACTTCCGCGTAAAAGTTTCCGCAACCACCAGTAGACGGTCATCGCTGCTGACAGCCAGGCCATTTGGGAAACGCAAGCCCTCGTCGATACGGACAACCCGCCCGTCTTTTTTCAGACGACAAAAAACCTCTCCGACCGGATTTTTTGCGTTGCTGCCCGCAGGCGCTGTGAAATACAGGTTTCCCACGGAATCAAAATACAGATCATTACAGCCTCGGATTTTTTCTCCCTCGTATTCACTCACTTCCGAGCGCAGATCAGAGCCATCCAACTCCATGCTCAAAATTCCCAATTTCATATC
>JBKEBM010000235.1:0-3584 GCA_047973165.1 Chthoniobacterales bacterium | reverse complement strand
AGTTTCAACAGCATTTCCCCCAGCCGGGTCTTGTCGAACATGATGCCAAAGAAATTTGGGAGAGCGTAAAAACCACAGTCACAAACGCACTGAAAAAAGCCGCTATTTCCGCCAGGGATCTTTCTGCAATCGGCATCACAAATCAGCGTGAGACCGCCGTCATCTGGGATAAAAAAACCGGCGAGCCACTTCATCACGCCATCGTCTGGCAAGACCGGCGCACCGCCCCCAGAATGAAATCCCTGCACAAAGCGGGGCACGAAAATTTCATTCAGGAAAAAACAGGTCTGCTTCTCGACGCCTACTTCAGCGGATCGAAATTTGCCTGGTTGCTGGACAATATTCCCGGTGCCCGCAAACGAGCCGAAGCCGGAGAACTCGCTCTCGGCACCATTGACTCCTGGCTCATTTTTAAACTCAGTGGTGGAAAATCGCACATCACCGACATCACCAATGCCAGCCGCACGATGCTCATGAATCTGCATACAGGCAAGTGGGATGATGAACTCCTGCACTTATTCAATATCCCGCACCAGGCACTGCCCGAAATCGTCCCAAACTCGGGAAAGCTCGCCACGGTCAGCAGCGAAATCCTGGGCTGTGAAGTCCCGATCAGCGGAGTCATCGGCGACCAGCAATCCGCCTTATTTGCGCAGCTTTGCAAAGAACCCGGTCAAGTAAAGTGCACCTACGGCACGGGCTGCTTCATGCTCATGAATGTCGGCGACTCACCCGTGGCAAGCAACAACCGCCTGCTATCCACAGTCGCCTGGCAACTTGAAAAATCAAAGCCGACCTATGCGCTGGAAGGCAGCGTCTTTGTCGGCGGATCGGCCATTCAATGGCTCCGCGACGGACTGGGTATTATCTCCACCGCCCCCGAGGTCAACGACCTCGCTGCAAAGGTATCGGATGCCGACGGCGTCGTGCTCGTCCCTGCATTTACAGGTCTCGGAGCACCTTACTGGGATTCTTCCGCCCGTGGTGCCCTGCTTGGAATCAGTCGTGGCACGAGCAAAAACCACCTCGCCTTTGCCACGCTCGAAGGCATCGCCTTTCAGGTCACCGATCTTCTCGGCGCAATGGAAAAAGACTCGGGTGCTTCCATTCCATCCCTCCGCGTCGATGGCGGTGCGGCTGCCAGTGATCTGCTAATGCAAATGCAGGCCGACCAACTGGGAACAGCGGTCGAGCGCCCGACCAATCTGGAAACAACCGCTCTCGGAGCTGCTTATATGGCCGGTCTCGGCATCGGAGCCTGGGCGTCCGTCCAGGAATTGCATGAGCAACGTGAGGTCGAAAAAATATTTAAGCCACAACACTCCAACGACGAACGAAAAGAAAAACTCAACCGCTGGCACCAGGCTGTCAAACGCGCCCAAAACTGGGAAAAGTCTTAAAAAAAATGAATCGAAAATCCGCTCTTCAAAAAATCGAAACTACCGACCTTTGGGACATCATCATTATCGGCGGCGGTGCTACGGGACTCGGCGTGGCCGTTGATTCCGCAACACGCGGGCTAAAAACTCTTCTTCTCGAAGCTCACGATTTTGCAAAAGGAACCTCCAGCCGCAGCACAAAACTCGTTCACGGTGGCGTGCGTTATCTCGAACAGGGCGACATTCCGCTCGTGCTCGAAGCCCTGCGCGAGCGAGGTCTTCTTCATAAAAATGCCCCCCATCTCGTTCACCACCTTTCCTTCATCGTTCCGCGTTACAAATGGTGGGAAGGGCCATTTTTTGGAATTGGTCTTAAAGTTTACGATGCACTTGCCGGAAAGCTCAATCTTGCAAAATCCCGAATCCTGCCGCTGGAGGAAACCTTAAAAGCCATCCCGAATATCGAGCAGAACGGCCTGCAGGGAGGAGTCGAATACTTCGACGGGCAATTTGACGACGCCCGCCTGGCCATCACTCTGGCCCAAAGCGCGGTCGATCACGAAGCTACGCTACTCAACTACGCCGAGGTAACCGAACTGACAAAAACAAACGGCATGGTGGACGGGCTGACTTTCAAAGACGTTGAAAGCGGCACGAGCCACAAACTCCGGTCAAAGGTCATCATAAATGCAACGGGGATTTTCACCGATTCCATTCGCCACATGGACGATGCAGACGCTGCGCCTGCCGTGCAGCCCAGCCAGGGAGTTCACCTTGTTTTTGATCGCAGTTTCCTGCCGGGAGACTCGGCAATCATGGTGCCGCACACCGATGACGGACGCGTGCTTTTTGTCATCCCCTGGCATGATCGCGTCCTTGTCGGCACGACCGATACGGCAATGGATCACGCCGACCTCGAACCCCGCGCTCTCGACGAAGAGGTGGGCTTTATTTTACGAAATGCTTCGCGCTACCTCGCCCGCGATCCCGAGAGGAAAGATATTTTGTCCGTCTTTGCGGGGCAGCGCCCGCTCGTTCGTCCACCGAGTAAAGACGGTTCGGCAACCAAAAGTATTTCACGAAATCACGAAGTTTTTGTTTCCGATAGCGGGCTTGTGACCATCGTCGGCGGCAAATGGACAACCTATCGCAAAATGGCTGAAGACACCCTGAATCACGCGATTCAAATTGGGGGACTCGATGACAAACCCTGTGTTACCGAACACCTCCAGCTTCACGGGTGGCGCAGTCCGAATGCTCCAAATCTTTCGCCGGAGCTTGCCGCCTACGGTACCGACGCCGATGAAGTCGAGGCTTTAGCTGCAGAAAATCCTGATCTGAAAAATCCCCTGCATCCCGACCTCACGATCACCGCTGCCAATGTCCTTTGGGCCGTACGCAATGAGATGGCTCTCACCCTCGAAGACGTTCTTGCACGACGGACGCGCTGCTTGTTGCTGAATGCTTTGGCAAGCATTGAGGTCGCTCCGGACGTTGCAGCTCTCATGGCCAAAGAACTCGCTAAAGACGCCGCCTGGGAAAAAGAGGAGCTTGCTCGTTTCACCCAACTGGCGAAGGGATATACTTTTAATTCCGTAAAGTAAGCCTGCTAAAAAGCGACGTTATCTTTTGTTATATTAAATTTCTTTTCAGAAGTTATATGTCCATCTACCCAGAGGACATTTATTTTTCCATTATGCGCTTCGCGTAACCGAGCCCAAGAGGAAGCACCTACACTGGTACTTAAAACGCCGAGTCCCCAATCATTGTTGATGCCAGAGTCTGCCAACAAAAAAACCCTTGATGGATTCGATATCGTGAAGATTCGCACCGGTTCCAAAGAAGAGCCTTGTTGTCTCATTACTTCGTAATTACAAACGTATGGATATCCATACTGATTCTTAGCAGCAGTAGCAGGGGACGAGCTTGTATTCATTGGACAGACCGTAAGTCTCTGGAATGAAAGACTATCCTCATTTGAAAAGCCGATGACACTATCTTGAGGATTGGAGGAGGGATTGTACCAAAGACCAGTCCAGGGGGCAACCGAAGAATTGGCGGGGGGGAACTCATTATTGTTGTCCTGTATATACAACATCATGGAAGTATGAATCTTACGGAGTTGACTTATACATTTTGCGGAGGAAGCAGTAGCTTTTGACTTTGATATGGCAGGAATTGCCAGGGCAGCAATAATCACCACCA
>JBKEBM010000213.1:0-3628 GCA_047973165.1 Chthoniobacterales bacterium | reverse complement strand
GCTTTTCGCTGGTAGAGGAGATTGCCGTTAGCATCGGTGACCCGGTCGATGATCCAGGGCAGGACCATATTACCGCGATTGGGAAAGGCCGTGTAGGCAGAGGTCAGGTTTAGTAAATTACTTTCAAAAGCTCCCAGAAAAATAGAGGGAAAGCGTTTGGGATTTTGGTTCAGGTTGGAGCGGATGACCAGTCCGGCAGCCTGGTCGATGCCGCCTTTCATCCCGATACGGACGGACATGGTATTTCGCGAATAAATAAGACCGTCACGAGCAGCACGAGGAGAGCCAAATTTTCCGTCTGCATTGCTCGGGCGATAGGCTCCATAGTGGCGCGGTATGTCGCGGGAATTCAGTGCGGCATCGGCAATTTTGTCTGCGGGTGATAAGCCGGCGGTAAAGGCTTGTGCATAAAAAAATGGCTTCACCACGGAGCCAAGCTGCCTGTGGGCGAGCAGCGCACGGTTGAATTTGCTGCGATAGTAATCGCGCCCGCCCACGATCATGAGGATTCCGCCGTCGTCGTTATCGAGTGCCAGGGTAGCAGCCTGCAGGTAGTCAGCCTTTTTTTGAGCGATGGACTCTTCGCGTGAGGGATGGGGATAGTCTGCCTGAGCTTCGATTTTGTTGAGACGATTAGCCAGAGATTGCTCAGCCTGTTCCTGAAGGGTCGGATCGATGCTGGTATAAACGGAGAGGCCACCTTCGCCGAGTTCCGTTTTGTCGAGGACACTCTCGAGTTTACGTCGAATGGTGTCCATGGCCCAGTTTTCCTGGGGTTGAGCCGGCTGGAGGTTTTCGTTTACGACTATTTTATGGCGCATAGCCTCAAGCCTCTCCTGGGAGGTGATGAGGCCGAGTTGGTGCATTCGTTTGAGAACGCTGTTGCGCTGGGTGATGGATGCCTCCAGGTCATTAAATGGCGAGAGGCGTGTAGGGCTGCGAATGAGGCCCGCGAGCAGAGCAGCTTCAGAGAGATTTATTTGCGAGGCAGGTTTTTGAAAATATGCCTGGCAGGCTGTTTCGATTCCGTAATAACCCGAGCCGAAGTAAATTCGATTTATGTAGCACTCGAGGATACGTTCTTTACTTAGTTCCGTTTCGATTCGGAAAGACAATGCGGCCTCAAGCAACTTGCGATGAAAATTTCTCCCACCGAGAGGGAAACTGTTCCGAGCGAGCTGCTGAGTGATCGTGCTGCCTCCCTGGCGAATACCTCCCAGTAAAAGATTTCGCACCAGCGCACGTGCGATACCGACGGGATCTACTCCGACATGCTGATAAAAGCGTGAGTCCTCTCGCGCAAGAAGGGCGTTAATAAAATCGTTGGAAATTTTGTCAAAGGGAAGGACCTGCCGGTTTTCTCCGGAGAGGCGACTAAAGAAGTTTCCGTTTCTGTCGAAAACGACAGAGCGTTCCGGCATTTGATCGATTGAGTCCAGATCGTATCGCCAGGAGAGAAGATAATAGAAAAGAGCAAATGACCCCCACAGAACAGCACAGGCAAAGCCGATTTTTAAAAAAATACGCCAGGGCATTCGGCGTCTGCGCCGTGTCTCTTTGGAGCGTGTCGCCGCTTTTTTTGCGGTCATCGGCTTCTTTGGAGGAAGTTTTTTACGACCTGGAGATTTCTTTTTGAGGACTCGACGCTTCGGCACGTCACTACACAATCAGGAATTGCCTTTTAAAGTAAAGAGCGGGTTCGTTTTTCCCTGTGCCGATGAATGGCCTGGATCAGATGCCGCTTCCTGCAGAAGCGAGTGCAAACTGAAATTGAAGTGAGTAATACCGGCTCATCCGGGAAGTTCGTGTGTATGGAGAGAAAGGGTGAAATTAAAAAAATATCCCGACTTCAGCACTCAGGAAAAATTCACCGCTTTTCATTCCACAAAATCTTCTGCCTTCTCTGTACACTCCGTAGTTAAAAAGTCTTCAGGCACAGGCGAGTCCTCCCAATACCAAAACTTTACGGATTAAACTGCCGGGCCTCCAGGGTTCGGAACTGATAGAGGGCGTTCAGATTATCCTCATCGGGATTCACACTTCCGCCAAATTTTTTAAAACGCGGATCTTTCGGATCAAGATACCGCTCAATCAATCGAGACCCACGATACTCGGCCAGTGGTTTAAAATCCTCTCCACTCCCGGGCGCATCTTCGGATGGGGGGAGCACTTGCACCCGCATGTGCACGCGATAAACATTGGATTGCGTCGTAAGTTTCGGATAAAGCTCCGCGTAGGGATGCTCGCGGGAATTGTCGCCGGTGAGCCGACGGGTGGACCAGAAGCCTGTGCTCAGGTTGCTCACGCTGCTGAGCGTTTCGCCCTCGGGGACGAGAAAGAGTGAGCATATTTCCGACGGCGAACGAAAGATGTCGTTTGCAGAAAATCGCGTGCCAAACTGTGAAAGCGTCTCCTCAATATCCACAGGCCACCGAAGCGTGGCTCTGAAATGCTGGTTCGTTGTATTTTTGTAGCTCGCCGACTCACCGTCAGGAATGGCAAAAACTTTCAGCGTCTCCAAAAGAGCATACCACGAACTGGCGCGACGAATGTAGCTGAACGGTGCAATCGCGTAGTTCATATTGATCTTCCCATCCGTCGAGGCCGGACCGCTCAGAGCCAGCGGCTCCACCACCGGCATCCGAAAAAGGTCCAGCAACAAATGATCCGCAGGATCGCCAAATCCTTTATGCCCCGAATCCGCCGGGTTGGGACAAAACAGCAGGGTCCTCCAGGGAATCTTCGCCTTTGCCCCAGAGGGCAGAGAGCCGAACATAACCGCCGAAGGAATCTGACGCAGCGGCGAAAAGAATCCATTCGCCTGCACCCAGAGGGCACTTCCGTAGGGTCTGCCTCCGCCACCTCCGCTGGCCCGATACCGAAGCATTCCCTCGTCCGGTTTGTTAATAAAAGGACCATCCAGGAAGGACCCGAAACCATTATCAAAATCCCCGCTCCAGCCTTCATCCCGCAGCCCTTCAATACGAGAAGGAATCTTCGGCTGCCGGGTGGTTTTAACGCTGCGATAGCTCTTGTCAGTATCCCAGCCATCAATCGGCGTATAATACGTCAGCCCCTTCACATACGCCCCGGCAGAGCCGCCGATCCAGTGCATGTTGAGCTCATTGTTAAGCGTTCGCATCCCGTGTGCGTAAGAAACTGAGGTTCCGAAATTTTCATGAGGAGCAAAAAAATCTGCCGGCACATTTTTCCATGCGGCGATCATCCGGGCATCGCCCGTGGCCGATTCGACGCCATGCAAAACGTCTCCGTTCACCGGCCCCAGATTGTAACTGAAACGACCAACAAACCAGGGTTTGGTTCCGGCGGATAGCGCATCCTGAGTCATGTTTGAAGTCGGCATCGGAACCCCGTTTCCATCTGGAAAATCAAGTGTGTAAGTCTGCACCGTCACCCCAGCGACTTTTAAATGCAGGATGATACTGCCGGCTGTGATATCAAAGGAAGTATCCGTATCAGGAACGTCTATCGGAACACTGATAAACGTGTAAGGCAAATCACTAACACCGCCCACGCTCGAGCGATCAATTCCGGCAGTGTAACCCGCACCGTCGTATCCGCCCGGTGAACGCCCGCGCATTACAGTGGGCGGATAATAAATGGGCTT
>JBKEBM010000071.1:0-55051 GCA_047973165.1 Chthoniobacterales bacterium | reverse complement strand
CCTCAGCGGCAGGGACAGCTTTTCGTTCAGCAGGTAATTCTTCCTTCGAAAATAACTCGGTTTGATCGTCGCTGCGAGTTTCCTCTTTTTGTCTTGCTGAAATCAACTCAGGTTCCGGCTCAGGTTCTGGCTCAGGTTCTGGCTCAGTTTCTGGCTCAGGTTCTGGCTCAGGTTCTGGCTCAGGTTCTGGCTCAGGTTTCGGCTCAGGTTTCGGCTCAGGTTTCGGCTCAGGTTTCGGCTCAGGTTCCGGCTCAGATTTCGGCTCTGGTTCAGATTTTGATTCGGGTTCTGCTATTTTTTCAGAATCGGAGGTGCGGCGTTTGTTACTGGCCAGGATGGTCACGCTCAGCCCTTCGACGACATTGCTGTTCGTTTGCACTCCAAAAGCAAAGTATGCCGAGTCATCGATATGTCGCTGGATTTCAGTCAGGGCAGCAGCCACTTCCGCATAGCTCAGATCGGCTTGTCCGGAGAGTTGCACCAGCACGCTGGTGGCTTCTTCCAGGCGACGACCTTTTTCCAAAAGCGGCGAACGTAAAGCCCGGGAAACTGCTTCGTGGGCGCGATTGGCGGAAGAACTGTGTCCAACACCAAAGAGAATGCGAGGGTCGCTGCTGCGGAGGAATTTTATCAAATCTCCAGGAGAAATATCGGTCAGACCTTCGGCTTCCAGGAGAGCCGCAAGGGCCGTGCTGGCTGAGTAGAGCGTGTCGTCTGCAATCTGAAAAGCTTCCTGCACCCGGGAATCGGTATTGATGAGTTCGTTGAGACGGTTGTTGTCAAAAGCAAGAACGAGGTCGCAGTTTGCATAGAGTCTGTGCAGAGCCTGCCGGGCTTGTTCAAAACGTCGCTTTCCTTCAAATTCAAAAGGAAGAGTGACAAGTGCTATAGTGACCTGTTTTTTCTCAGACGAATTATTTTGAATACTGCGGGCGAGCTGATCCATCGCTGCGCCAGCCGTGCCTCCGCCAAGTCCGCCAACGAGCAGATAAATGTCGTCATTTTTGGCAAGCTCAACAAATTCCTGTGCAGACTCCTCGCAGGCCTGGGCACCGATTTCAGGGTCCGCACCCGCACCAAGTCCATGTGCCGTGCGAGAACCCAGCAGGACTTTGTCTTCTGTAACGGCAGAGGTCAGAGACTGGGTGTCAGTATTCAGAACCGTGCAGGCGGCCTGACCGAAGTGATCCAGAAAAATACGATCGACGATTTTAACTCCTGCATTCCCGCAGCCGACAAGACGGAGTTTGGGTTTTACTTCACTGGTGGAGGATCGAAGGACTTTTTGCATGATCGTTTAAAAAAGTTTAAAGCGAAAAATATTTTTGATGGATTCAAGCATGGAGCCCTGTTGCTGATCGGAGCTTGAGGCCTGTGCGCAGCGTATGAGTCCGATACATGTGGCATAGGCGGGATTCTCAAAAGCAGATGTCGGGCCGGAGACATTACGGGCGAAGGAGGTGCGGACAGGAATTTCAAAAACCTCGCCAGCCAGATCGACCAGTCCTTTGAGTTGACTGCTACCCCCGGTGATTACGACGCCCGCTCCGAGGTATGAGAGCGGACAAACTTCCTCGATTTTTTTGCGAATGAGACTGAAAAGCTCATCGACACGTGCGTTGATAATCCCGTTGAGCATACTGCGTTCGATTTCGCAGCCGCTGAATCCCGCATCGTTTTTTAGAATAATCGTGTCACCGGGAATCAGGTTTTGCAGGCTGCAGGAACCCTGGGCGATCTTTAGTTTTTCAGCTTTGCTTATGGGGATACGCAGGCACTGAGACAGGTCACTGGTAATGTGGTCCCCGCCGACGGTGAGAACACCGCTGTGTCGGACCACTCCATCGACATAGACGGCGAAATCGGTGACGCCGCCACCAATATCAAGGACGACAACTCCCAGGTCTTTTTGTTGCTGATCAATGACGACCTGGGCTGAAGCAAGTGAATTGACAACGACATCATCGACAGCCACACCCGATTCCCGAATGCAGCGCATCGTATTTTGTATACGCGTGTCAACACCGTGGATAATGTGAAATTCAGCCTCCAGGCGGTTTCCCAGCATTCCGATGGGATCGAGAATTCCATCCTGCCCATCGATGTAATAATGCTGAATCAATGAGTGCAGGTAAATATTTCCCGAGGGAATATTGACCTCGCGTGCACTGAGTTCGACAGCGTTTTGATCTTCTTCGTCGATTTCTTCTTTGTCTTTTGGGATTGTGACTGCACCACGGCTGTTCAGCGATTCGATGTGTGCTCCGGTAACAGCCGCCCAGACACTTTCGATTTTTACGTCGGCTTTTTCATCGGCATCATCGAGTGCTTCGCCGACACATTTACTTGCTGTGGAAAAATCAATAATTTCACCTTTACGAACACCACGGGAGGGAGTTTCGCCGACACCGAGGATTCTCAGAGGTCTTTCGGGATGCGTCTCTGCAACGACGGCACAAATTTTGCTCGTGCCGATTTCCAGGCCAACATGGATTTGTGGTTTAGCCATTTAAAAAGTTTAAGGTGTTTCGGTTGGAGTTTGAAATTTAACGGGAGATTCCGCTGCAGATAAAACAAAGCGAACGGGTGTATTTCTCTTCGGAATCAAATTGATATTTGCGAGCTCCCGTCCGTTTTTCTTCGCTTCTTTTAAAAGGATTTGCAGGCGGTCGAGTTGAGTTGCGAAGTCATCCGGACGAAGCTGGATATGCGTGTTTCTGTCGTTGATGACTTCGAAAACCCAGCCTTTTGAAATATCCAGAGAGCGAATAACCAAGAGCGAGTCGGGTTTAAACTGAAGAGTTTTGATGAGGTCAAGTGCTCGCTTTATTTCATCTGTATGCAAAATATCACCCTCGGCAAATGCATCGGGTCGAACACCATAGATGGCTGGAAGCTGATAGTAGGAGGACAACACTCGCGTGGGTTTGTAGATGGTGGAATCTTCCGCGATGAGTTTTTCCGGTACCCGGGGAGCATCATGGGTATCATCCTCGGCAACCCATGCCAGGGGCTGACGAAGCTGGACAGAGATTTTGAGTCCGTCGGGTAATTCACGACGGATGGAGGCACGCTTTACGTCAGGAATTTTTTCAATAGCATGCTGAATTTCCTCCAGGTTGAGCTTCAGGATATTGGTTCCCTTTTTAAGGTTCGCTACTTTCATCGCATCCTCGGCTGTGAGGATGGGTTGAGAAGTAATCACAACATGATTCAGATTGTAATCGGGGTTATTGAGAAAAAATTTCTTTGTCAGGAGGGTCATCGAGTAAACGCTGGCGGCCGTCAGAAGCACCAGAAAAACGAGCGTTCTCACCCAGGAGAAAATTACACGCAGACGCTTATTTCGTGCCGTGCGACGACGCACACGGACATCCAGCGGACGCCGTTTCATCTGAACGGAGTTGGTCGTTCGGCGATTAGTTGGTTTGCGGAAGCGTTTGAGCATGAGTAAAAATTCAGCGATATTTCTTCATGGAAAGTTCGGCGATGCGAAGGCACAAATTTGGAAAATCGGTACCCGCAGCAGCAGCCGCTTTAGGAAGCAGGCTGGTCTCGGTCATGCCGGGCAGGGTATTGATTTCCAGGACGCCGATTTCCGCATCCTGACCGAGGATAATATCGACACGGCTGTAAACCTGAAGTTCCAGTGCGAGGTGAGCCTGTGCTGCTATTGCCTGTATTTTCGCCGTTTCCTCTTCGGAGAGAGGAGCCGGAACAAAGTATTCAGTTTCGCCTTTTGTGTATTTGTGTTTGTAGTCGTAAACTCCGCCTTTGGGGACGATCTCAATGACTGGCAAGGGGGTGCAGCCCAGGACTCCTACGGTGAGTTCGCGACCTGAGATAAATTTTTCGACGAGGATTTCGTCATCAAATTTCGCTGCCTCCTGCAGGGCTTCCCGGGCTTCGCTCTCCGTGGAAGCAATACGGATTCCAAGACTGGAGCCTTCGCGTGGTGGTTTCACAACGAAAGGAACCTGCATTCCGGGAGTCTCTCCGGCTTTTAAAATTTCCCAGGCAGGTGTTGGGACGCCGTTGGCTTTGAAACTTTCCTTGGAGCGGATTTTATCGAAGGCCAGGCTGCTGCAGGCAGCATTTTCTCCGGTGCAGGGAATGCCCATTTGGGCAAGGAGGGTCTGTGCGCCGCCATCTTCACCAAATTTGCCGTGAAGCATGTTAAAGGCGAGAGCCGTATCCGGCGACAGTTCAAAGGAAGTTCCTTTGACATCGATTTCTTCGACCTGGGCACCCAGGCTGCGCAGGGCATTTGCGACGGCTTTGCCGGAGCTTAAGGAAACTTCGCGTTCGCCACCGGGACCGCCCATCAGGACGGCGATGCGCCAGTTGTTAATTGAAAAAGAGGGTGTGGGTTTCATACGGGTTCTCCTGCGATTTGAACTTCGGTTTGCAGGTCAATACCGCGTTCTTTTTTTGCTGTGGTTTGTATTTTTTCAATGAGCCGGATGATTTCCTCTGCCGTTGCACCGCCGTCGTTTACGATGAAGTTGCCATGCACGTCAGAAACTCGTGCAGCTCCGACAGCGAAATTTTTCAAACCGAGTTCTTCGACCAGTTTTCCTGCGGGAATGGATTCCGGATTTTTGAAAATGCAGCCAGCACTCGCGGCGATCGGCTGTGAGGATTTTCGTTTCTCTTCAGCGGTTTTGAGTTTTTTATCGATGCTTTCAGCGTCGTCAGGCGTGCCGGACAGGACGGCAGAGAGAGCATAGTGATCAGCAAGCATGGGAACATTGCGATAGTGAATTTCGATTTGCTCCGGGGACTCCGAAAAAATATTCCCGTCGCGGTCACAGTAGCGAATGCGTTTTACCTGCTCAAAAGTCTGCCTGCCCATGGCACCGGCATTCATGCGGAGACTGCCGCCGAGACTACCTGGAATTCCTTCCATCCACTCAAATCCGCCAAGGCCGGACTTGCGTGCGAAGCCGACGAGTTGCTTGAGACGAACGCCGACACCTGCGGTGATTTCATTATTATCGATAGAGATTTTTGAAAAATCTCCACGGACCAAATGGGCGACGACTCCGGGGAATCCCCCGTCGCGAATGAGCAGGTTGGAACCGCGCCCAATAGTCATAAAAGGGATTTCCTGATCGAAGCAGTAACGCACAAGATCGGTAAAACCGGTTTCTGTTTCAGGCTCGACCCAGAAACGTGCCGGGCCACCCACGCGCATAGTTGTGTGTTTGCTGAGGGGTTCGTGCAGACGAATTTCTCCTGGCCCCATGATGCTTCGGAGTTTGGCACGGCAGGCCAGATCGTCGGCAATACGCGGAGCAACCTCGTGGATGTTGCCGGCTCCGAGAGTGAGAATCAGATCACCGTCCTGAATACTTGGGCCAACTTTCTGATGCAGAGTAGCCAGGTTCGGTTCGTAGGTTACGTGAGGGTTGCCATGCCGCTGAGCAGCAGCAACGAGGAGGCTGCCGTCCACCCCGTCAATAGGAGTTTCGCTGGCCGGATAAATGGTTGTGATAAAAGTCTGATCTGCTCCGGAAAAACAGGGGCCGAATTTCTCCTGCAATACCTGAGTGCGCGTGTAACGATGAGGCTGAAAAAGCAAATGAATGCGCCGCCAGGGACCGCTGCGTGCCGTTTTCAGAGTTGCTTCGATCTCGGTTGGATGGTGGCCATAGTCATCAATGATGATGTTGTGCTCGTCTTCGTATTTGGTTTCAAAGCGACGTTTGGCACCGCGAAATTCGGAGAGAGCTTTTGCCAGAGGTTCAAAATCGACGCCAAGTTCGACACCGAGGGCAATGACGGCAAGAGCGTTCAGAGCGTTGTGATCTCCGGGAACGCCGAGTTCGACTTCGCCGAGCAGTTCATCTTTTTTCCAGACACGGAAGCGCGGACGAAAAGATTCATGCCGCAAATCAGTAATGCGAAAATCGGCGTTGGGATCGTGTCCGTAGGAAACAGCCTGGGTGCGGGATGCTGCCAGCCGCGATGCGCCAGGATCATCTGAGCAGTAAATAATTTTTCCTCTGTTTTGATCGAGGAGTTGCTTAAAGACAGCATCTATTGCGTCGAGGTCACGATAGAAGTCGAGATGCTCGGGTTCGATGTTGAGCAGGATGCAGTGTTCGGGGTGGTAGTTGACGAGGGTGCCATCGCTTTCGTCTCCCTCGGCGACGAAGTATTCGCCTTCGGAGTCCCAGCGGGCATTTGATCCGAGAATGGGGATTTCGGCACCGATGTAATGAGAAGGTTTTAGCTCTGCGTGACTAAGCACCCAGGCAGCCATTGAGGACGTGGTGGTCTTGCCATGCATGCCGCACATGATAATTCCGTTGCGCGAGTTCAGGAGGCTGGCAAGAGCTTCGGCTCGCCGAATGAGTGGGATGCTGAGACGTTTTGCTTCGTCGAACTCTGCATTGCCGTTACCGACGGCGGAGGAGTAAATTACCAGGTCTTTACCGGCGATATTCCTGGCGTTTTGAGAGAGGTAAAAATTGAGACCCTTTTTTGCGAGGCGTTTGGTCTCTTCGGTTTCGACACGGTCGGAGCCGCTTATGTTGTGACCTAGGGCGAGAAGCAAACTTGCGATGCCGCTCATCCCGGAGCCTGCTACTCCGATGAGGTGAATATTTTTCGGAGCACCCTGCGGTGCTTCGCTGAGGGGAAAAGGAGGAGAAACCTTCATGTGCGGGCCACCTCTCTTTCTATGACATCGGCAACACGTTTGGCGGCGTCGCGCGGTTGAAGGTTGGCAGCAGCTTTGCCCATCTGGCCGCGACGATTTTCGTCTGCGAGAATGTTCAGTAGCATGTTGGCGAAATTATCGGTATTGGCATCACCTTCGCGGACCATTTCGGAGGCACCTGCCTGAACAAAAATATTTGCGTTGGCTTCCTGATGGTTGTCGGCGGCGAAGGGATAAGGGAGGAGAATGCTGGGCAGGCCGAAAAAACTAAGTTCGTTCAGGCTGGAGGCACCGGCACGCGAAACCACAAGGTCCGCGGCGGAGTAGGCCGTCGCCATTTCGTGACAGAAAGCAGAAACGTAAGACGGAACTTCTTCGCGCAAGTAATTCGCTGCAGCGAGTTGTTCGTCTTTTTCTCCGGCGAGGTGAATGATCTGGATACCTTGTCCGCGCAGTCGTGTGGCGATTCGGAACATGAGCTGATTGAGACCACTTGCTCCCTGGCTGCCGCCCATGACGAGGATAGTTTTCCTGGCAGGGTCGAGGCCGAATTTTTTGAGTGCTGTTTCGCGTGGGATTGCCGCTCCCATATTTCCGAGGACGGGGGTTCCGGTTACGATACATTCGCGTCCGTGGAAGTGGCTGCGTCCGGCTTCAAAACCGAGCAGGATACTGGTGCAGAAGCGGGCAGAGAATTTGTTGGCTTTTCCCGGGATAGCGTTGGACTCGTGTATGAATGCAGGGATGCGACGGCGACGAGCGGCGAGAATCGGCGGAGTGCTGGTGAACCCGCCCATTCCGAGCACAGCCCGGGGGTGGTGTTTTTTGTAAAGATGTTTGCAGATGGTCGTACTTTCCCAGAGGCGTCGAAGGAAGCGGACAAAGGCGGGAGAGAGAATGGAGGGCATTCCTACCGAGGGCAGACGCTCGGCTTTGAACTCGGGGTGGGCTTTCAGAGCCACGCTGTCGATGGCTTTTTCCGAGACGATCAAAAGAACTTCGTTGCCACGACTGTGTAGTTCCTGCGCAACGGCGAGGCCAGGAAAAAGGTGACCTCCGGTTCCGCCACAGGCGATTACAGTTTTCATTGGAGTGGACGATTTCATTTTTAAATTCTGATTTTTTTACAGTCTGACAGCAAGGCGCCTCCTGGTTTTTGGAATACCGCGTCGTGGAACCTCTTCGACTGGTCGCCCTTTGCGGTGAATGCTGACGAGCAGGCCGATCATAAAAAGACAAACCAGCAGGTTGGAGCCACCGTAGCTGATGAAGGGCAACGGCATTCCCTTATTTGGGAGCAGCGAAGTTGTGACACCGATATTAATAGCCGCCTGCAAAGCAATAATGGTGATAGCTCCGAAACCGAGCAGGGAGCCGAAGCGATCCTGGGCATTGCTTGCGACAATGTATCCGGTGAGGCAGATGAAAAGATAAGCCAATACGACGAGCAGGGTTGCTATGATCCCGAGTTCCTCTCCGATCATCGGAAAAATAAAATCGGTATGCGCGTAGGGCAGGTAGAGCATTTTTTGGCGTCCCTCACCAAGCCCGAGTCCGTAAAGCCCGCCGGAGCCAAAGGCGATGAGTGCCTGCCACTGCTGCAACCCCTCATCAAGCCTGTATTTTTGCGGATCGATAAAGGCTGTAATACGTGCCATACGCTCGGGAATGGACATAGCAACAGCAATCAGCCCCCCCAGCCCGCCTCCGACAAGAATGGTGAGCAGCAAGGAATTGACCCCGGCAACAAACATAACGGCGAGGGCTGTCGCACCGATAAGTGCGGTGGCACCAAGGTCAACCTCCATGAGTATCAGGACACAAAGAACACCGACGATGGCAAGCGGTGCCATGAAGCCAAGCAACAGAGTTTTTGTTTTGTCTTCAAAGCGGGAATACCACCATGCGAGGAAAAAGATCGCTGCAATTTTGGCAAGCTCGCTGGGTTGCAGGGCCATGAATCCCAGGTTGATCCAGCGATACGAGCCGTTGATTTTCATCCCGATGGATGGGACGAAACAGAGCAGCAAAAGGACGACTGCTCCGGTGAACCAAACCCACCATGTGCGTTTCCACCAGTGATAGTCCATCAGAGCTGCGAAGACACAAGCGCAGATTCCGAGGACCATCCAAATGGTCTGACGCTTTACGAAGAAATACATATCTCCACGGCTGTCTTTGGCAAAGGCGCTGGTACTGAAGAGCATTACCAGGCCAAGGGCGGCCAGGAAGAAAACGCAAATCAGTGCCAGATAAATACCGTGACGACGCATAGGAGATCAGTCGTAAAAGATGGATTAATTCGAGGCTGGAATTTTGAGTTTCTGACCAATCTGAAGTTTGGTCGGATCATCAATATTATTAACCTCAAGCAATTTCGTGTAGCTGACCTTCAGCTCCTTTGCGATCGAGTAGGGATTGTCTCCTTTTTCGACGACATATTCCGTAACGGTTCCGCTGCTGCTCGTTGCTTTGCTGGCAGTCTCTTTTTTCACCGGCATACTTTTTTCAGATGCAGTTTTTGGAGTCGTTTTAACAATGGCTGGTTTGGAAACCTGCTGCGCTGTATCAGGAATAATAAGAACCTGGCCGACACGGATGACGGAAGATTCTCCGAGCTTGTTTGTGCTCATGAGCTGCTCGACCGTAGTGCCTTTCTGCCTGGCAATGCGGATGAGCGTGTCTCCGGCAACGACCGTGTGGGTGCGTTGGCCAGCCGCAGCCTTTGAGGTTTTTGGAGCGGATGAGGGAGCTGGAGGCGGCGGCAATGTCTGAGTCGTGCTGGCGATGCTGCTTTGTGCAGCAACGGGTGCAGGTGGCTCGATATTCTCAGGAAGTCCGGATACCAGTTTGTCTTCGTTTTCCTGGGCTGCTGTGCTGGCACTGGCTGTTGCGGCTGCTTCGGATTCGAGTTTTGCCAGGGAGCTTTGACGGGACTTTATGGTATTGAATCCGAAGACGCCTCCGACGGCGATGACGTGGAGAATGAGAACAACGATGAAGGCGTGCGACAGGCGCATATTGGGTTCGCTTTCTTCGTAGTATTCATCTTCTTCGGATGCTGCAAGTGAGCGCCTGGAGGCACGCGATGCAGCAGCACGTATTTTTACGGGAGCCTTTTTATCAGGCTTTTTTGCTGTTTTTGTTAGTTTTAGTTTCATGGTGTGTCTTTGGTTTGGGTGATTAGTGGGAGAAAAATTTGGGGATGAGTTTTTTGAAGGCTTTTCCGCGGGCTTCGTAGTTTGCAAACATATCAAAGGAAGATGTGCCGGGACTGAAGAGGAGAGTATCGCCTGTGACAGTCAGTTTACGTGCCAGTTCGATAGCATGTTCCAGGCTGTCGGCTTCGCTGCAATCATGGTGCTCCAGCGTTTCGGAAATGGACGAGCGCATTTCTCCCAGGGCGATGGTGTGTTTTACGCGCTTGCGAATGAGAGCGGTGAGCGGCGAAAAGTCGAAGCCTTTGTTTTTGCCGCCCAGAATCAGGATGATGGGTGAGTCGAAAGAGCGGATAGCTTTTTCCGTAGCGTCGGAATTTGTGGATTTTGAGTCGTTGATAACGTTGACTCCCATGAAGGTTCCAACATGCTCGCAACGATGCTCAGGGGGTGAAAACTGATCGAGAGATGGAATCAAGTCCGCTGGTTCGATTCCGAGTCCGATGCATGCGCCAAGGGCGGCAAGTAAATTTTCCCGGTTGTGGAATCCGAGCAGGCGTGGATTTTTCACCTCCGCAATGGAGCGGCCCTGGAAATGAATTGCATTGCCTGAGAAACTCAGGTCTGCATTTGAGGAATCTGCTGCGAAGGTCAGGACCTGGGCTTTGGTTTCAGGTATTGGTCCGTGGGCATTGACGATTGCGAAGTCGCTGCTGGTTTGGTTGATAAAAATTCGTTCCTTGGCCTGGCGGTATTCTTCGATGCTGTTGTAACGGTCCAGGTGGTTAGCACTGAAGTTTGTCCACACGGCAACTTTTGGATGAAAGTCCTGGATGGTTTCGAGCTGAAAGGAGCTGACTTCGAGCGTGATGATCTGGTCGCGAGGCGTTGCGAGGACAACTTCTGAAAAGGGCTTGCCGATATTGCCGCAGGCGGTGCTGCGGATATTGGCAGCACGCAGAAGAGCTTCCAGCAGAAGGGTGGTTGTGGTCTTACCGTTGGTGCCCGTGATTGCGGCGATGGGAGCGTGGTTGATGCGGGAGGCAAGTTCGATTTCTGCCAGCAGCGGAGTTCCCTTGTCGGTTACTTTGCGGACTTCTTTTGCCGTGGGTTCGATACCGGGGCTGAGGATGGCCAGATCGTAAGGGGCATTATCTTTTTCCCATGCGTCTCCGGTGAGGCAGGCGATCCCCTGGTCGGTTACGATTTCGATGACGTCTTTGATTTTTTCGCGGGGAGCGGAATCCCATATTGTGACAGTTGCCCCTTCGTGCATGAGCAGACGCGCAGCGGCCCGACCGCTGTGGCCGATTCCGAAGACGAGGGTATTTTTGTCAGCAAGGTTCATTTTTTAACGAAGTTTCAAAGTGGCGAGTCCAAGGAGCGCAAAGAGAAGGGACATGATCCAGAAGCGAACGATAACCGTATTTTCTTTCCAGCCACTGAGTTCAAAATGGTGATGGAGAGGTGCCATCCGAATAATGCGTTTACCTGTGAGCTTGAAGCTGGCGACCTGGAGAATGACGGACATGGCTTCGAGAACAAAGACTCCGCCGACGATGACGAGCAGCAATTCCTGTTTGCAGCAAATCGCGATGACCCCCAGAGCGCCGCCGATAGCGAGGGAGCCGGTATCGCCCATGAAGACGCGTGCGGGGTGGCAGTTCCACCACAGAAACCCGAGGCAGGCTCCGAAAAGTGCCATGCAGATAACGGTGAGTTCTCCGCTGAAGCCGACGTGTGGAATTTGCAGGTAGTTGGTAGCATTTAGATTACTGGCGGCATAGGTGAGGACGGCGTAGGCTGCAGTGACCGTGGCGGTGCAGCCTGTGGCGAGGCCGTCGAGGCCGTCGGTGAGGTTGACCGCATTTGACGTGCCGACGATGATCATTAAGTAAAAGAAGAAAATGATCGGGGCAAATCCGATGACGAGTGGCGACTTGAGGAAGGGGATATAAATCTCGTTTACCTTTGCACTGAGTGTGGGATCGAAGAAGAAAAATCCTGTGACGACAACGGCCAGGAAACACTGCATTGCAAACTTCAGACGACTGCTGATACCGGCAGAATCTTTTTTGCTTACCTTTAAATAATCGTCGTAGAAGCCGAGTGATCCCAGGAAAATAACTGTGAAAACGACCAGCCAGACAAAGGGATTATCCGGGCGACTCCACAGCAGAGTGGCGATCAGCATGGAACCGATGAGGAGAACGCCACCCATGGTGGGGGTGCCTTTTTTTGCCCCGTGCAGTTCAAACAGCTTGTGGACTTCGTCTGCACTGCGGATGGGCTGGCCAAACTTCAGGGAGATGAGACGACAGATGACGTAATTCCCAAAGAGAATGGAAATAAGAAAGGCGGTGATAGCGGCACAGATGCTTCGGAACGTAATGTATTGAAAAACGTTGAAGGCTTTAAAAAAATCGTAATCGAACCCGCCGCTGCGAGTCCACGCTTCGATGTAGTGGAGATAGTAAAGCATTTAGGTGGTAACTGGTTGGTGAGGAGTTTTGCTTTCGAGAGCGACGAAGATGCGTTCCAGTCCGGCTGCGCGGCTGCCCTTGACCAGGACGGTGTCGGCGGGGCGTGCGATGGAGCGGAGCAGGGCAACTGCTTCGGTATGATCGGTAACTTTAAAAATTTTCTGTAGCCCGTCTGCGTGGGCGGCGTCTGCGATGGCGGTGGCGTCCGAACCGATAGTGATCAGGATGTCGGCGTGTTGTGCCGCATGTTTTCCGGTTTGTTTGTAGCCTTCCGGAGCATAGGAACCGAGTTCGCCCATGCGCCCGAGGACGGCGATTCGGCGTCCGTCGGCGGGGACGTCTGCGAGCGTGCGCAGGGCGGCCTGCATTGAATCGGGGTTGGCGTTGTAGGTGTCGTCGATGAAGAGAATGTCTGAGATTTTGCGGAGTTGCTGGCGACCTGAAGTGAGGGTGACTTTGCTGAGAGCGGTGGCGCAATCTTCGAGAGAGAGTCCGCTTTTTAGTCCGACGGCTGCGGCGAGCAGAGCGTTGCTTACCATGTGTCGTCCGTGTGTTTGCAGATGTGTTTGTGCGCTTTCGCCGCCGTGGCAGAGAGTAAACTGAATGCCGCTCTCCTCTTCGCGGATGTTGTCTGCACGAAGTTCGCCGCCCTGAATTCCGGCAGTAAAAATGCTGGCACAGGTTTGTTTACTCAGGAGGCTGGTGAAGGCGTCATCGGCATTGAGGACAGCGACGCCATCAGGTGGCAGGGCTTTGAGGAGTGCGCTTTTTTCAAGAGCGATGGCTTCCTGGGAGCCGAGAAATTCGATGTGGGCTGTTCCGATATTTACGATCACTCCGATGTCGGGCTGGGCAAGGGCGGCGAGAGGAGCAATTTCGCCGATGTGATTCATACCCATTTCCCAAACGGCCATTTGATCCTGAGATGTAGCGCGGAGAATGCTGAGAGGGAGACCTATATGGTTGTTAAGATTTCCTTCTGTTTTGATGGTTGCAAAACGGTGGCCGAGCACGCCGGCGATTAAGTCCTTTGTGCTGGTCTTGCCGCTGCTGCCGGTGATTCCCACGACGCGGAGTGTGAGTTGTTTGCGCCATGCGCTGGCAAGTGAGTGCAGGGCTGCAAGAGAATCTTCGACACGAATGAGAGGAAAACTTTTATCCGGAGACGAAATGTCCGGGCGGTCGACAATTGCCGCAATGGCTCCTGCCTCACGGGCCTGGAGCAGAAAATCGTTGCCGTCGAATTTTTCTCCGCGCAGGGCGAGGTAAAGACTGCCGGATTTAATGGACCGCGTGTCTTTGCTGATGCTGTCGATACAAAGCTCCGCAGGGCTGGCAGAGCCAGCCTCGATGCGTCCGTCGCACCAGTCAGCAAGAGTAAGAATCGATGTAGGGTCCATGGATCGGGTCAGATTTCAGGTGTTATTTTGAAGAGAGTTTTCTTCGGGTGTGTGGCTGTCGTGCTCAGTAAATTTCGGTTTTTCATCCTCGTCTGCGGGGAGAGAAGAAGGCTTGTCGTTAAGTGCCCAGGTTGCGACGCGGACGTCGTCGAAGGGGTGACGCTCGCCTTTGATTTCCTGATAAAGTTCGTGGCCTTTGCCGGCAATGAGGATGATGTCTTTACCCTCGGCAATTTCCACGGCGCGGAAAATGGCCTTTTCACGGTCGGGGATAATCTCGTGATGTCTGCCGCGCATACCTTCGCTGATGTCAGCCAGAATTTTTTCCGGGTCTTCAGAGCGGGGATTATCGGTAGTGAGGATGGAGAAGTCGGCAAATTTTTCGGAGACGCTTCCCATGTGAGCGCGTTTAAATTTATCGCGGTCGCCGCCGCAGCCAAAGACACAGATGAGGCGGCGGGGTTTGAGCTCGCGCAGGGATTTTAAAACATTCTCCAGGGCGTCCTCGGTGTGAGCATAATCGACAAAGATCTGAAAATCACGTTTGCAGGGGACGCGCTCAAGACGGCCCGGGATTTGAGGGATGTTTGCCAGAGCACTGATTGCCCGGCGGAGTTCGACACCTGCGCTGGAAACGGCAGCGAGTGCGGCAAGGGAGTTGTAAACATTGAAAAGCCCGATCAGCGGCAGGCGAACGAGATATTCCCGACCTTTGGCTTCCAGGCGATACTGAGTGCCGAGGACGTTGCTTTGGATATTACTTGCGCGGAAGTCATTTCCGACTCCGAGTCCGTAGCGGAGGATTTTTAATTTTTTGTCGAAACTTTGCAGTAGGAAATGGCCGTAGCGGTCGTCGCTGTTGATGATGGCCTTGGCTCCTTTTCGTCCACTCGTTGCGAGTTGGGAGAAGAGTTTTGTTTTTGCCTCAAAGTAATTTTCCATGGACCCGTGATAGTCGAGGTGATCCTGGGTCAGATTAGTGAAAATGGCTGCGGTAAATTCGATGGCGTGGCTGCGTTTCTGAGCGAGTGCGTGGCTGGAAATTTCGATGGAACATGCTTTGCAGCGGGAGAGGAGCATTTCGTGCATTGCTTCCTGCAGATCCGGTGCTTCGGGAGTCGTACGTGGCGCGGGGATTTGGCGTCCTCCAAGATCGTAGGTGATTGTCCCGATCAGACCGCAGTGCTGGGAGCCTGCTTTCATGAGGTGGCTGACCAGCCAGGCAGTGGTTGTTTTTCCGTTGGTTCCGGTGACGCCGATGACTTTTAATTTTTTGGATGGATTGTCGTAAAAGTTAGCTGCGGCGTGCGCCATGGCTTCACGCGCATCCGGGACCTGAATGAAAACAGCATCGCCTTTGCCGTCCTGATTTTGCGAGATGATGACGACTGCTCCGTTTTTAATGGCATCGGCGATAAAGCGTTGGCCGTCGGTCTTTGTGCCTGGCAGGGCGAAGAAAATATGCCCGGGTTTGGCGTGACGCGAATCGTAGCTGAGACCGCTGATTTCCGGGTCTTTGGCAAAATCTCCGGGGGCACCGGGAACATTGATGAGTAGCTGGGAAAGTCTCATGGGATCAATGTTGAGCAGCCTGTGGGTTTACCGCTGCCAACGGCAGAGCCGGCAGAGCGGGTGGGATGTCGAGATAGCGTGCAGAGCGTTCTGCGATGCGTGAAAAAATGGGTGCCGCCACGAGGCCGCCGTAATTTTTTACGTTGAGCGATTTTGCGTCATCGACCACGACGTAACCGAGAATTTCCGGTTTGTCGGCAGGGAGAAAGCCGGCAAAAGAGACGACGTATTTTCCGGGGGTATAGCCTCCTTTGGGATCGACGCGCTGGGCGGTGCCGGTCTTGCCAGCGACCTGGTATCCCTCAACGTGAGCAAGGGGAGCGGTGCCGCGGGTGCTGACAACTTCGTTGAGAGCGGCGCGAACTTCTCGCGTAACGTCTTCGCGAACAACGCGGCGAACGACCTGCGGGGAAAAAGTATTCAGTTGCTGACCGTCCGTAGTTGTTATTTCGCGAACGATTTGCGGAGCCATCAGGTTACCGCCGTTGGCGATTGTGGCCATGGCCATGCTGATCTGAATGGGAGTAACTGCAATCTCGTGCCCCATGGGGATGCGAGTGATGGAAATTTTGCTCCAGCGGTGCGGCGGGTGGACAAGGCCGGGAATTTCTCCGGGGAGTTCGATGCCAGTTCGTTCGCCGAATCCGAAGCGGCGGATGTATTCGTAGAATTTTTGGTTACCCTCCATCATCGCGAGTTTGGCAGCTCCGATATTTGAGGATTTTACGAGGACATCGTGGACGGAGAGTTGTCCGTAACCGTGGTGGTCGCGGAGCACCCGGCCTCCGTAGTGATACCTCCCGTTTTCACAGAAAATCAGGGAACTCTGAGTGGCCAGGTTTTCGTTGAGGGCACTTGAGACGGGGACAATTTTAAAGGTTGATCCAGGCTCGACCATACTGATGATGGCCCGGTTTTTCATTTGTTCGGGCTTGGTCGAATTTATATCGTTGGGGTCGAAGTTTGGCTGGTTGACCATTGCCAGGACTTCTCCCGTATTTGGGTCTATGAAGACGGCGGAGATACTTTCGGGTTTGAGGTCGCTGTAGGCTTTTTCGATTTCTTCTTCGACGATTGCCTGGATGGCCATGTCTATGGAAAGCTGAACATTGTAGCCGTGTTTGGGGGGACTTTCCAGGCCGCGGTAAACGGCGAGTTCACGTCCGGTGCGGTCGCGCTCGATGTGACGAAAACCGTTTTCACCCTGGAGGTAGGAATTCATGCTCAGCTCGATTCCCTGGACTCCAACGGCGTCGTGATTGAGGAAACCGAGAACGTGGCTGAGCATTTTGCCGTTTGGATAAATACGGCGACTGGTTTGTTCGAAATAGAGTCCGGGTAATTTTTTTTCGCGGGCGGCGTCACGGAGGTTGATGGCGACGTCTTCGGCCACATCTTTTTTGATGATGATGTATTTGCGGTCGCTCGAAAAATCTTTTTCAAGCTCGGCCATGTCGATTTTTAAAAACGGAGCGGCAAGCTCGGCGAGTGCCTTCGGGTCGGTGACATGCGAGCCGTCTGCAATGACGGTGCGTGTGGGGATGTTTGTGGCCAGGACTTCTCCGTTGCGGTCGATGATGTTGCCCCGGCGGGCGTAGATGGTTTGGCGAATGGAATTTTTTTTGGCAGCCAGTTGAGAGAAAGCTTCATGCTGACCGACCTGCAAATGTATAAGCCTCCCCGAAAACACCGTGAAAACGGTGCCAACTACGCAGCCAGCCAGGCAAATTCGGGTTGAGACATTCCATTTCACTGGGCGTAATTTTCCGGGGCTTGTGCAGAGGCATTTCTAAACTCAGCTGCGTCCACATAGAGGACGGGTGCGTCGAATCGTGCGATGTTGTTTCCTGAAATGGGAGTCATTGCGATGAGCCCCTGGTGCATTTTGTCCTGAATGGCAGCCCGTGATGTCATGCGGGTGACATTTGCCTGAAGGCCCTGGTTGTAGGACCTGATCTCACTGATTTCGGTTTCGAGTTTTGATATTTTTGTTCCGAGTGAGTGTTGCTGATTTTTCAGAAAAACGTAACCCAGTGCCCCGACTGTCAGAAGGATAAAGGCCAGAGCAGAGGATACGATGCGAGTGCATTCGATTGGGTTTGTGGTATTGCGTCGGGTGTTCATGGGATTAGTTTATTTTGCGGGCAACACGCAGTTTTGCGCTTCTGGCCCTGGGGTTTTTTCTGATTTCGTCTGGTCCTGCGACCATGGGGCTGCGGGTTAAAAGCTCGAAGCAGCAGTCGGGATTTGGCCGAGGTTCGGGCCACTCCGGGCGGTCCAGCCATTTTTGGCTGCGTGCTTTGAAAAAATGTTTTACGATTCGGTCTTCGAGGGAATGAAAGGAGATGACAACAAAGGGTGCACCGGGAGCCAGACGTTGAGTGATTTTTTTGAGACCTTCTTCGAGGGCCTGCAGTTCGTCGTTTACGGCTATGCGGATTGCCTGAAAAATCTGAGTGGCAGGTTGCCTAGGGCCTTTACGCGGAATGACAGATTCGACGATTTTGGTGAGCTCCTCCGTTGATTGGATGGGATTTTTTTCCCGGGCCTGGATGATGCGTGAGGCTACACGCGATGCACGATGCTGCTCACCGTAGTCGCGAAAAATTCTCAACAGCTCTTCAAAGTCGGCTGAATTGACTAAATCTGCGGCTGTTATGTGAGCACGGCGATCCATGCGCATGTCGAGCGGCCCGTCCTGCTGAAAGGAAAATCCACGCGTAGCTTCATCGAGCTGATGAGATGAAACTCCGAGATCGAGGAGTGCCCCGTGGATTTGAGTAATGCCGAGTTCGTCGAGAGCGTGGTCCGCATTTCTGAAGTTGTGATGTTTTATATGCAGGTGTTCGCGCAGCGATTTGCCTTCTTCAGATGTAAGGTGACTTTCGACCTCGGAAATGGCATCGGCGTCCTGGTCTAGAGCGACAACGGTGGCTCCCTTCCGAAGCAAAAGCCGGGTGTGGCCTCCGCCTCCAAGAGTGCCATCGAGTAAAATTTTTCCGGGGTGAGGTTTCAGAAAAGAAACAACTTCCTCAGGCATGACGGGGGTATGGTAAGCCACTTCCTCAAAGGCGTTGTCCAGTGAAGATGGAGAGAGCTGGCTGGCACAGTCCTGGTAGTTCATTGCTGCGATGGGTTGTTTTTTCTTTTTGATTCGATTTTGATTTGTAGTGAAAAGGGGGTTGTCAGAGTCCAATCAGGTTTGCAGCTTCCACGAAAATAGCCTGGTCATCTGCCTCAGCGGATTCCCAACGTTTTTTGTTCCAGACTTCAAAGCGATCTTTGCTCCCGATGAGGACGGTTTCTTTATCCAGGCTGGCCTGAGAGCACTGATCATCGGGTAATAAAATTCTTCCCTGAGCATCGCAGGTGACCAGTCGGGATTTGCCGTAGATGAGCCGAATCGCAATGCGTTTTTTTGCTTCGGGCATCGAACTCGCACGAATCTCTTTTTCAATAGCCGCAAAAGCTTTCTTCGGCATGACAATCAGAAAACGCCTCTGTGCCTGGGGATTCAGCATAACATAGAACTCTAACTCCCGACCACGCAACCACTGTGAGGGCACAGTAATTCGATTTTTGGTATCAAGCGCACGCTCAAAAGTACCAAAAAACAGACACTTCCCATTTGAAGATGGGTTGTCCGATTTTATCGTTTGATTTTCTGCATCCATGGGTTAAAACTTGGAAAAAATCATCATTCTTCTCCACAAGTCCCCACTTTCTCCCACAGACTGATGTTTGAGTCAACTAAAATTTAAGGATTTAAGAGACTGCTTTACTCATATGTGAAGTTGGTTTTGCAGGGTATGATTTAGCGTAAAAAGTTATCGAATGTGGTTTACATTAGTCGCTTGTGCAAAATTGTCCGAATTTCGTTCCAGGCTGGTGCAGGAGTTTTTGAATTTACTTTACCTGTTACATGGCGTTTTTATTTTAATGCAAAAATTTACTTGAAGCCTTTTGCTGCGAAATTTTACGAAGGGATTTTGACAAGTGATGAGAGTGTCGCTTTGATACAGGCCTATGAATTTGACCGAAGAGCAGCAGCAGGCCGTGCGACAATGGATTACGGACGGAGTTGATTTGAGTGAAATACAGACGAAATTGCGCGAGGAGTTTCAGATTTCGATCACTTATCTTGAGGCGCGTCTTTTGATGGACGACCTGAAACTTGCACCAAAGGATGAGGAATCCAAGAAGGATGAGGATGCACAGCCGATTTCTGACGGAGAAGATTTTCAGGCAGCAAATGAACCTCCAGGAGAGGCTGAGTTGTTGCCTGATCCGTCGAAGGATTTTTCCGGCGGATCCGTTTCGGTTACAATTGATCAGGTGGTGACGCCTGGCACTTTGGTTAGCGGAAAGGTCGTTTTTTCCGATGGGGAAAAAGCAGACTGGTATCTCGATCAGTCGGGACAACTTGGTCTCAATCCTGATACTCCCGGCTATAAGCCGGCTCAGGCTGCACTGATGGCGTTTCAGTCGGAGTTGCAGCGTGTAGTCAGCAGCCAGGGTGGCATTTGAGTGCCTCTAGTATGTCAAAAGATTTTTTGCTGGGTATCGATCTTGGCGGAACAAAAATCGAGGCAGCACTTGTGCCGAGGAATGATCCGGCGCGTGCGCATTGTCGTCTGCGTGTCCCTACCGAACAGGAAAAAGGATACCGGCATATTCTTTCGCAAATAAAAAAACTTTGTTCGCAGGTTGAAGAAGAAACCGGAGTTCCGCTTCCGGACGTAATTGGCCTGGGCCATCCCGGCACGCTGGATCCGCATACCCGAAAAATAAAATGCAGCAATACCCAGGCTCTGCAGGAAAAGCCTTTGCAGGAAGACCTCTCAGCACTTCTTGGGCGTAAGCTCGTTGTCGAAAATGATGCGAATTGTTTTGCTCTGGCGGAAGCACTTCTCGGTGCAGCAAAAAATTTCCGGCTTGTCTTTGGAGTGATTCTGGGCACAGGAGTCGGCGGGGGAATTGTTGTTGACGGGCGGGCACTTCATGGTTGTCACGGGATTGCCGGGGAATGGGGGCAGATTGTCCTGGACCCCGACGGACCGGAGTCGGTTTACGGAACACGGGGGACAGTAGAGAGTTATCTTTGCGGGCCTGCTTTGGAAAAATTTTTTACCTCTCTCTCGCAGCAGAAAAAACGTCTGCCGGAAATTGTTCAGGACGCACGTTGTGGTGCCAACCTTCACGCAGCGGCAACGCTTAATCAACTGACAGACAAGTTTTCTGAAGCGATCAGTTTGGTGATCAATTTACTTGATCCCGACGCTGTTGTTGTCGGTGGAGGGGTTGGGAACATTGACGAAATCTATAGTGCAGAGACGCTGAAAAAAATTGATAAACGTATTTTTCAGTCGCAACTCACGACAAAATTTCTGCGCCCCCAACTGGGCGATAGCGCAGGCGTCTTCGGTGCGGCTCTGCTGACAAAGTAAAACATCTTTGAGACAAACCTTGCTCTCTCGCCAACTGGCCAACTGGTAGCAGCAAGGCTAGCAGCCCAGTGGTCCTGCCGGATCGTCAGGAGATACCTGAAAGTTATCTATCTCAGTCAGGTATTTTTTATCCTGGTATTAAACACAAACACGCCTCGCAGCTGTTTGTGCTGTGAAGCGTGCTTGGGACACTGTGCGCTTTTATCCCTGTGCGTCGTCGGACGGGGTGGCTTCGCCGTGTTCGGCGTCGCGCTCAGCCATGGCGGCCTTGCGGCTGAGCTTTACGCGTCCTTTGTCGTCGATACCGATGCATTTAACCCAGATGCTGTCGCCTTGCTTGACAACGTCTTCGGTGCGTTTGACGCGGAAGTCGGCGAGTTCGGAAATATGAACGAGTCCGTCTTTTCCGGGCAGCACTTCGACAAAGGCACCGAATTCTTTGATCGAAACAACTGTGCCCTGGTAGAGTTCACCGACGGTGATTTCTTTGAGCATATTTTGGATGATCTCTTTGGCGCGGTTGAGGCTTTCGGCGATGCTGGAGTAGATGTGGACAGAGCCGTCGTCGTCGATGTTGATTTCGGCACCAGTTTCGGCGACGATACCTTTGATGGTTTTGCCACCGGGGCCGATGAGCATTCCGATCTTATCGGGAGAGATGCGGATGGTTTCGATACGCGGGGCGTGGGGGCTCATTTCCTCGCGGTGTCCGGAGAGAGTTCCGGCCATGTGGTTGAGGATATCACCACGGGTTTTGGTCGCGAGTTCGACGGCTTCGGACATAATGCTGTGCGGGATGCCGGCAAGCTTCAGGTCGAGCTGGAATCCGGTGATGCCTTCGGAGGTGCCGCAGAGTTTGAAGTCCATGTCGCCGTAGTGATCTTCGGATCCGAGGATGTCGCTGAGGGTGTGGTAGCGTTTGAGCTGTCCGTTTTCGTCATACTCGGTGACAAGGCCGACGGAGATTCCGGCGACGGGTCGGCGGAGCGGAACTCCGGCGTCGAGCAGGGCGAGAGTGCCGCCGCAGACGGAGGCCATGGAGGTGGAGCCGTTGGACTCCATCACTTCGCTGGTGATGCGGATGGCGTAAGGGAATTCATCGACGGGTGGGATGACGGGCAGGATGGAGCGTTCGGCGAGTGCACCGTGGCCGGTTTCGCGACGGCTGGTGGCGCCGAAGCGGCCGGTTTCGCCGACACTGAATGGCGGGAAGTTGTAGTGGAGAAGGAAGCGTTTGCTGGAGACGCCGCCGCCGTAGGCGTCAAATTCCTGACCTTCTTCGGCTGTGGCGAGCGTGGTGAGGGCAAGGGCTTGGGTTTCGCCGCGCTGGAAGAGGGCGGAGCCGTGAACGCGTGGGAGCAGGCCGACTTCGGATTCGAGTTTGCGGAGTTCGTGGAGTGCGCGTCCGTCACAGCGCTCCTGTTTGTCAAGGATGCTGATACGGAAGGCTTTTTTCTCGAGTTGCTCGAAGGCCTGGGAGATTTCGAAGCTGTCTGCGTCGGGATATTTTTCGAGGATGGCTGCGGAGACTTCTTTTTGAAGTGCAGCGGTGGCTTTTGCGCGGTCTTGTTTACCGGGTGTATAGATGGCGGCTGCGATACGGTCGCCGACGATCTGGTTTGCAATTTCGTTGAATTCGTCGCGGACGGTGAAGAGTTCGGCTTCACGTTTGGCTTTGCCGGCGAGGCTGACGAGTTCTTTTTGTGCGTTGACAAGGATAAGAACCTGTTCTTTTGCGTAGTCGAGTGCTTTTACAAACTCAGCTTCGGGGAGTTCGTTGGCTGCACCTTCGATCATGATGACCTGTTCGCCGTCGCCGACGTAGATGAGGTCGAGATCACTTTCTTCGCGTTGGTCGTGGGTTGGGTTGACGACAAATTCACCGGCAATGCGTCCGACGCGGACTGCGCCGACGGGTCCTGCAAAGGGGATGTCGGAGACGGCCACGGCTGCCGAGGCGGCGTTTATACTAAGAATGTCGGGGTCGTTGACTCCGTCGGCACTTAGCAGGAGGCTGATGACTTGCGTGTCGTAGAGGTAGCCTTTTGGAAAGAGCGGGCGGAGTGGGCGGTCGGTTAGGCGGGAGGTTAAAATTTCTTTTTCGGAGGGGCGGCCTTCGCGTTTGAAATATCCGCCTGGAAATTTGCCGGCAGCTGCTGCTTTTTCACGATAGTCAACAGTGAGAGGGAAGAAATTTTGCCCTTCTTTGACGGTGGTAGCGGAGACAGCTGTGGTGAGGACGACAGTGTCGTTGCAACGGATGAGGACGGCGCCGTCGGCGAGTTTGGCAAGTTTGCCGGTTTCGAAAGTGATGGATGCCTGACCGATTTGGCAGGTGACTGAGTGTGACATAATAGAATAAGGGATTAGTGTGTGATGGGTCAGCCCGATGATCACGGGGGCTGACAGCAGAAAACTGACCGGATGCGGTCAGTTTCGGCTTTTGTTTGGAATGACTTACTTACGTAAGTTGAGCTTTTCGATGACGGTTTTGTAGCGGCTGCCTTCGACGCGCTTGAGATAGTCGAGGAGGCGGCGGCGCTGGGCTACCATCTTCAGAAGACCTCGACGGGATGAATGATCCTTTGCGTGAGACTTCAGGTGATCGGTGAGTGTATTGATTTTTTCGGTAAGGACTGCGATCTGCACTCCGGCACTTCCGGTGTCTTTATCGTGCAGTTTTAAATCGCCTGCTTCGGCTGTAGCTGTTGTGGCCATGTCTTTTTTATTTTTTTCTTCTTTGTGTAATGAGGACAGGGGTTTTGCCACGAAGCGGGCTTTGCTGCAAGTGGTAAATGAGAAATGAGAAAGATTTTTGGGAAAAGGTTTCCGAATATCCCTCAGGTGATGCAATCCGAACTTATACCAGATCCAAAAAATAATTGGAGTATCTATTTGCTTTTTTGTCGTCTGGCATCGCCGGCTTTACCCCATGTATCAAAGATACAATAGAGCTTCCGCCCTTCTCCCCAGGCAACAAAAACTCTGTGGAGCCTGGGTCCGTTTTTTTTGTCATAGGTAACTCACGCACGGTAGTATGCTGAGTCCGTCATCCTTGTTTGACTATTTTTTGTAAAGGAGTCGCCTTCGTCATACGATTTACACCTGACGCTTTGATGTCAGTATTTAAACTCGAACATAGATTTGGTATGAAGGGACGCTGAGAAAATTTAAAGCATTCGAAAAAGGAGAACGGCTGCGCTTTAAGCCCCCCTCTAGGAAATAAAACACAGCCGCCTCGAACTACTAACTATGAAAAAAACAATTAAGTTTTCGCAGCTCACTAAACTGATCCTTAAGAGACTGGCTTAATGAACTGCTGGAAAGTTATACAAAAATTTGATAGAATGCAATATATTTTTATTGCGCAACGATATTCATTTAGAAATTTTTTTGTAATATGTTGATTTCAATTAGTTTATGATACGAAAAAAATCTGTAAAAAAGAGAAAAAATTAGTTTCGGGAGTTTTTTCGAGAAGAGAATTTGCTTCATCCGGAAAGTTCATGTGTATAAGAAAAAAGGCGTCGGTTTTTACGCCACAACATGGCAATCCCCTGGGCGCCAAGAGGTGAGGGATGTGATAGTGTGGATTTATGGAAAAAATATCGGAATTACTAACGCGTTATGCAGAAGAAATAGAAGAGGTTTGGGGATATTTTGATCATTTGGTGGTAACGAGGACGCTTACAGAGGTGGTGCATCCCCGGGCGATGGAGGGGGTTTGGTGTTTTGATATTGGGCGTTTTGCAGAGCCTTTGCGCGAGAGTATTCGGGATAATGCGCTTAAGTTGGCGTGCTGCGCATTGAGGCTACCAGCAATGATATTACTTTTTTTCGTTACCACCGCACGGTGGCTCAACACCACCTGCTGCAAACTTCATCAATGGCTTATCTTTCCTAAGCTCCAATCTTCTGCCCTTTAAAACTCTGCGCTTTTTGTGCTGCTTTTGACTTTTAAGGGACTAAAGCTCGGGGTTGCAAAGCTACCCGAGGTATTCGACCGATTTCAGTTTTCGCCTCACCCTATTTTAATCTCACCCTTTCTCTCCATACACACAAACTTCCTGGATGAACCGAAAAAAATTCGCAACCATCTTATCGAAAAAACCCCAGATCAACTCAAACTTTCCTTCGCTCTCTGGACCCGCGAAGCCGTTGGCCTACTCATTGAGGAAGTGACAGGTAAAAAGCTCGATCTACGGCAAGTCGGGCGCTACCTCAAACGATGGGGCTTTACCCCGCAACGACCAATCAAGCGAGCCTACCAACGCGATGACAAAAAAGTTCAAACTTGGCTCAAAGAAGAATACCCTGCCATCAAAAAGCAAGCCGCCAAAGAGAATGCCGAGATTCACTGGGCTGACGAAACCGGCCTCAACAGTCACGACCACCGAGGCTGCGGATATGCCCCAAAGGGCAAAACCCCGGTGCGTGAACACAACGCCCGCTACGAGAAAATCAACATGATCAGTTCGGTAACCAACCAAGGCAAACTCTGCTTCATGTGCTACGAAGGCAGCTTCACCTACCAGACCTTCCACACCTTTCTCAAGGGCTTAATCCACGAAGCCGCCGGTCGCAAGATCGTGGTCATCATCGACAATCTGAGAGTTCATCATTCCAAAGTCATCAAACGCTGGCTGCGACGTTACGCAAATCTTATCCAAGTGCGTTACCTCCCAAGCTACAGTCCCTATCTCAATCCCGACGAATACCTCAACTGTAACCTCAAAACCGAACTTGCTAAACGTCCCGAACGGCGCGACAAAGGAAAGTGGCGAGCGACCGTAGAAGATGTCGCCTCCAAACTCTCCAACAACCCCGCACGAGTAAAAAAATACTTCGATGCCGAATCTATTGCGTATGCCGCCTAATTATTGCGCGGGTTAATAATACGATTTAACGAAAGAAGCTGGAACTTTCGCTTGTTTTAAAATCTGACTCCGACTCCCATAAACACCCCGGATTGCGAAGCTTTGTAGATGAATCCGTCATTTTTGTAATCCATATAGAAGTATCGGTAGCCTACCTCCCCGAAGATATGTCGGGTAAAGTTTACTCCAATGGAGGCCTGGGCCATCCATGCTATATCGGAAGCGGCACCGAAACCTCCCACGTCGCCTTGGGCGGCCAAAAAAAGCCAGCGTGTGAAATTAATCTGCCCGCAAAGTCCAAGGATCGGGTCCACCCACCATTGGTCGCCTCTGGCGGAGGTTGGTAATTCCTGCTCGATCTTTTTTGCCAACGCTTTGGCGAGTTTTTTCTTTGCGTTGGCAAGGCGTTGTTGCATTGCCGGTGTCAGTTGGTTTTTTGACTGGGCGGCTTTTGCTTCGGCTGTAGCCGCTAAGAACTCTCTGTAAGCAGCATCGTTTTTTTGCAGTTTGCTCACGATCTGATAAAGCTGATCGGCACTTAAAGAATCCTGAATTGCCCCTTGGTGACTTACGGCGGCTGTCATGAGTTTTTCGGTTGCAAGAGAGGCTACTTTTTTCTGAATTTCGGCTGTGATTGCGGTGGAATTAGCAAGCAGGTATGCTTCGACCCGTTTGTCGATGACCCCACCAATTCGTTCGACGGCAGCATTGCTGACACGCTGAATTCCAGCGGAGTCCAGGTCTCCTCCGAAATTAAACTGCATGTAGTTGAAACGTGCGCCGGCATAGACATCGAGAAAGCCCTGAGGGCGGTCAACAATCCGATAAGCTACAGCCAGTGAAGCCATCCCCTGATAGACCTTCAAACTGGCGTCCCTGTAAAGTGGTGCCGGGGGATTTCCGTCGGCAGATAATTTTGCAAAAAGCCCATCTCCGAGCAGCCCCCAGCGGCCCTTGCGAACCTCCCCTCTGGCCATGAGGCCCCAATCTAGGTGGTGGAGGACGGATTTTGGAGAGAAATCAACGTCGATGGGGCGAATCCCTTTTACCCCGATATCCCCAGACAATCCGATTCCCCAGAGGTAGGGTTCGAGGGTGAAAGACCATCCGTTATCAATGACTGTCGGCGTTTCAGAAATGCGCTGGCTCGTATCGCTGATGATGGATTTGTTCAGACTTGTGTGTCCTGGCGCGGCGTTCTGGGCTCTCAAGGCGGTTATGGAAAAACCTGCCAGACAGAATAACAAAAGGCTTTTTAGGGGATTCCACATCATAAATTATGGCCTATGGGGTTTCTTTTTCTTGTGCTGAAGCATCCTTTACACAGCGAAAACCTAGGTTATTGAGTCCGGTCATGATCTCCCCTTTTCCGCGTCCACCCGGCATATAGCGGGTGCAATACTGATCGGTGCAGAGAAAGCTTCCGCCTTTGATGACGCATTTTTTAGCAGCTGGCTCTGAAGGATCGTAGGATGAGTCGGGCCCCTGTGGGTTTTCTGTTACGCTGTCAAGTTTCACCAGTCCCCGCACCACTCCCATACATTGCCTGCCATGTCAAAAAGACCGTAACCGTTTGCTGGGAAACTTGCCACGGGTGCAATGATAGCGAAGCCGTCTTCTTTTGTGTTCTTATCCGGAAAATGCCCTTGGAAGGTGTTGGCTTGGTATTTGCCATTTGGTTTGAATTCGTCTCCCCAGACGTAGGGCTTGCCGTCTAGGCCACCGCGAGCGGCAAATTCCCATTCATGCTTATTATCGTCCAACCATTTTTTCCAGCTTCCTCCATTAGAGAATTGCTGAAGGTGCCAAATTTGGAGTTCGGTCCGTAGGCCCATTCGCGTTCGGCATCGTCGTGGTGAACGAGCATCATGAGCTTGGCACCGTGGCCAGCCTGAGTCCATTCGAGCATCTGCTGATCGCCATCGGAGTTTCCAAAAGCTGCGATGGGGAGTCGCCCGATGTGCGAATTGATTCCGACTGGTTTACCGATTTTGTCGTCGATGAAATCGACTTCGGGGAGACGCGTGAGCACGGGTTTTCCGTCTTTGAGTTCGTATTTGGTTTTAACGCTGGAACCCACTACCTGCTCCGGAGGAACACCGTAAACACGCTCAGTCCACGGACGCATGAACTCGATGCCGCCACCAGAAACGATGAATGTTTTAAATCCATTCGCACGCAGATAAGCGAGCAGTTCCAGCATCGGTTGATAAACCATCTCGGTGTAAAGCTTGCCCGTTTTTGGATGCTTTGCGGTGGTGATCCAATCTTCCACGATTTTTTCAAATTCTTCCGTGCTCATACCCACGTGGGTGGCGGCGACGATTTCCAGGAGGCCTTTTTCTCCTGAAGCAGCCACTCCTTTCATATCGCCTTTGAGGACTGAGGCAAAGGGTTCTTTTTCCTTCCACTCGGGGTGTTGCGGCGCAAGGGTTTTGATCCGGTCGAAGGCAAAGAATATCTGGGAATACGCAGGTTGTTCGCTCCAGAGGGTGCCGTCGAATTCGATGAGGAGCAACTTCAAGCCGCCGCTCGAAAACAGCTGGGCTGCGAGATCGATTTGCCGTGGAAACATATCACCAGTTTCCTTCTCAGTGACGAAGAACGCTTTGAACTTGATCGAATGGTTCGTATGCTCTGGGCGCACCCCGCCACCGGAATTCTCATGATCCAGCCGATCCTGATTACCATTGTGCAGATGCTCAGGAGTTTTCAAAGAGACAACTCCTCCCGGACACGCGCTGACTGGCAGCGAAGACAAACCATTCTCAAGCGTGCCGACACTTTTCTTCAATCCAACTTCAGCGAACCTTTTAATCTCTCAAACCTCACCCTCGCTTCCGGGACTACGACACGCACTTTGCAGCGAGAATTTTTACTGGCTTTTGGCATGAGTCCTGGCCAGTGGACGCGATGCTTTGCCCTGCACCGCGTGCGGAATCTACTACTCCGTCCCGAAAACAAAAAGTTCACTGTGGAAGCCATTGCCTCTCAGTGTGGGTTTCGTCATATGGGAAGATTTTCGGGATATTATCAAGAGCTTTTCGGCGAACTTCCGGCCAGCACCCTACGAAAATCATCGCGATAGTGCAAAGTGCCCCTCTGATACCACCTCTTTGAAAAATCTAGACTTTCTCACTTGATTTGTATTAGCCGTGGGCGGCTGTTTTGAATTCGGCGAGGGTGGGAGAGACTAAGCCGGCGGAGACGATGACTTTGCTGGCTTGTTCGAGGGAAAGGCCGCTTTCGATGACTTTGTCGCTCGGTATGGCTACGACGAAACCGGTGAGCGGGTTTGGTGAGGTGGGGAGGAAGACGGTCGTCATTTCCTGACCGATGGCGGGGTCGTTTAGAGTGCCGGTGACGAAGCCGATGAGGCGGCAGCCTTCGCTGGGGTATTCGATGTAGGCGACGCTTTTAAAACTTTTTTTTGTTTTCAGAGATTTAAAGGATTCCAGAGCTTGCTTCACTCCGCCGTAAACCTGTGAGATGATGGGAACATTTAAAAAAATGCTGTCAATAAACTGGATAATTTTGCGACCAAGAACATTTCGGGCCATGATGCCGAGCAGCAGGACAAGAATGATAGTGGAGGCAAAGCCGATTCCCGGCCAGTCGAGGCCAAGGGCTTTGAAAATGGGTGCCGTAACGTTGTTGACCGCGAGGTAGGCCACTCGCAGCAGGAGTATCGTGACGATCAGCGGAACGGCGACGGCGACTCCAGCAAGGAGGGTATTTCCCAGGCTGCTGAGGAAAGAGCGCAGTGGGTGGTTCACGTTCATGCCAGAAATTTGATGGCAAGGAAGCCGATGATGCCGACGATAGTGCCTGCAGCAAGCGCGAGTTCGAAGTGTTTTTCGAGGAAGGGTTTTATTTTTGGTCCACCCGCACGGATGAGGCCGGCCACGAGAAAGAAGCGCAGGCCGCGACCGATGACAGAGGCGAGAATGAGTTGCCAGAGGCTGAAGCTCAGCATGCCGGATGCAATGGTGAAAATTTTGTAGGGAATGGGTGTAATTGCCGCGAGGAGGATTCCCCAGAAGCCGTATGTTTCATACCACTGCTGAACGTGGTTCATTGTGTCTTCGGCGTGGTAAAAAGTGACAATGGGCTGACCGACAGTTTCCCATAACCCCCAGCCGATATAGTAGCCGAGGACGCCGCCGGCGACGGATGCTATTGTGCACCAGAGAGCGGCGCGAAACCACACTTTCGGTGAGGAAAAACAGATGGCCATGAGGAGGACATCCGGCGGGATAGGAAAAAAGGACGACTCTATGAAAGACAGTGCCGCGAGTGCGGGAATAGCATAGCGGGTGTTTGCCCAGTGCAGGGTCCAGAAGTAGAGTTTGCGAAGCGGATTTTTGTGGGCGCGTGCTTGTTCGAGCGGTGTTGGTTCGACTTCGTTTATTTTGTTTTCGCCTGGCATTTTTTAAAAGAGGAGCAACATGAGACAACAGAAAATCAGCCGCGAAGCAAGCAGCATCCTTTCATAAATCTGTAAGAGACGAATTCGGAAACTCCTGAACAAAAAAGAGCCTCTTCCGGCGGAGCTTTCTTTTCAGCCGATATTCAATCCAGCCATTCGGTATGGAAAAATTCTCCCTCAGGTTTGTCGGTGCGTTCGTAGGTGTGAGCACCAAAGAAGTCGCGCTGGGCCTGGAGTAAATTTGCCGGCAGGGTGGCGGAGCGATAGCTGTCGTAGTAAGCGAGTGATGCGCTGAAAGCAGGTGCCGGGATGCCGTGGTTGACGGCGGTGGTGACGGCCAGGCGCCAGGACTGTTGCGACTGAGTGAGAATGTCGCGGAAGAAAGGTGCCAGCATGAGGTTTTTCAGATCGGCATCGGCTTCGTAGGCTTCCTTGATGCGGTTGAGGAAATGAGCACGAATGATGCAGCCTCCACGCCAGATGGTAGCGATATCACCAAAGTTTAATTTCCATCCGTATTCATTCGCAGCAGCACCGAGCTGCACAAAGCCCTGGGCATAGCTGACGATTTTGCTGGCGTAGAGTGCATCGCGAACGGCGTCGATGAGTTGCTTTTTGTCGCCCGTGTATTTAACAGAAGCGGGACCGACGAGTTGTTTAGCGGCTTCGACGCGCTCGGATTTTAATGAGGAGAGGATGCGTGCTTCGACAGCGCTGCTGATGGTGGAAAGAGGAACCGCCATTTCGACGGCATGGCCGACAGTCCACTTGCCGGTGCCTTTTTGTCCGGCTTTGTCCATGATAACATCGACGAGAGGCTTTCCGGTTTCGGGGTCCGTTTTTGTGAAAATGTGAGCGGTGATTTCGATCAGGTAGCTGTTGAGTTCGCCACTGTTCCACTCGGCAAAAACTTCGTGAAGTTCCTGGGCGGAGAGGCCGAGAACATTTTTTAGTATTGCGTAGGCCTCGCAAATAAGCTGCATGTCGCCGTATTCGATACCGTTGTGAACCATCTTGACGTAATGCCCGGCTCCGTCGGGCCCCATGTGGCGACAGCAGGGTTCGTCGTCCACAATCGCAGCAATTCTTTGAAAAATCGGACCAACCGCAGACCAGGAATCCTGAGAGCCGCCTGGCATCATGGACGGACCTTTGAGGGCACCCTCCTCGCCGCCGGAGACGCCGCAGCCGACAAAGTGCAGATTTTTTTCGCGGAGGTATTTTTCACGCCGCTGGGTGTCGGTCCAGAGAGAGTTGCCGCCGTCGATAATGACGTCGCCTGGTTCAAGCAGAGGGATGAGTTGCTCGATCACCGCGTCAACCGGGGCACCTGCTTTTACCATGATCATGGCTTTACGCGGACGTTTGAGGGAGCCGACAAATTCTTCGAGCGTTTTTGCAGCAAAGATATTTTTTCCGGCTCCGCGCCCTGCAGCGAACTTTTCGGTGACGGCTGTAGTGCGGTTGTAAACGCTTACGGAAAAGCCTTTGCTTTCCATGTTGAGAACCAGGTTTTCTCCCATTACGGCGAGACCAACTAAACCAATATCATTTGTGCTCATAGATGCTTGTAGTTTTAAATTAATAAATGCGGAGCGGCAGCGTATGCTTTTTGGGGCGTGGAATGCAATGGACTTTTGTAGTTATAGTTTTTAAGTCTCTTTTAAGAATTTTTCCGGATACTGAATGAATTTACCGAACAAGCTCACTCTCAGCCGTCTTGTTGTGACGGTGTTTTTTGTGGCTGCCCTGACGCTCCAATGGCCGAAAAGCAGCACCTTTGCACTGGTTTTTTTTCTGATTGCGGTGTTGACGGATTACCTGGACGGAAAAATTGCGCGGCAGCGAAACCTCATTACGGATTTCGGAAAACTGATGGACCCGCTAGCCGACAAAATCCTCGTGGCTTCAGCATTCATAATTTTAACTGAAAAAGGAGCAATGCCGGCCTGGGCGGTCATTGTAATCATCAGTCGGGAATTTCTAATAACCGGCCTGCGCACCCTGGCCAGTGCAAAATCCGTCGTACTGCCCGCCGAAAAAATTGGGAAACACAAAACGGCCTGGCAAATGGTTACTGCGATTTTTTTTCTGCTTTTACTTGCAGTGGGAGACTGGTCCTCCACGAACGCAAGCTGGTATCAGTTTGCGTGGAATAAAGTCGGGGCCTTTTTGGTTTATGGCACAACCGCACTGACTTTGTATTCCGGCCTGGCCTACCTGTGGCGTCATCGCAACCTCATTGACGAACGCTGATAAACTAAAGGGTACACCCGGAAACCTACTTTTCGCAGAAAGGCCGTACAAAATTTTGGAGATAAGGCAAAACGATAGCCGTTGGCCTTGTCCCAACGGGTATCTTTTCAACGCCGTCTCCGGGATTTTGAACAACTCTGTGCTCAAAATGAGGTTTTCGGGTGGGCTCTAAAATGTAAAACGTATCTCACCGAATTGAGGTGTCATCCGGAGCACCCAAAGACGACTCACCAACAACATCGTGATGAAAAGCTGGGTTAGTGCCAGCAGAGCCAGGGGTTCTTTTTTATTAAAAGAACGCGCCACCATATCTGATGCCACTACCGCCGTCCAGGCAAGGGGGATGTAAAACATCATCATAAAACGATGCCCCGGACCGACAGGCAGGAACCATCCAAACGCCAGGAGATAAGCAAAAAAACAACCCCCTGCGTAAAGTGCGGGTGTGCACCATATCGAAACGGCGGGCAGTGTTTTAAAAATAATTCCCGACGCACCGAGTGCCAGCAGTGTACAGAACAGCAGGCTAATATAAAATCCGCGGTGAGTGAGGAGAACTCGATGCTCTCCTTTGCGTTCGGGAGCGAAGAGTTTAACTTTTTTTTCCGGGAGAAAAAACTGCTGCAGCCGGGTGCTGACGCCTGTCTGAAGGCGTTTCCATGCGCCGCTAAAACCGTTTCTGGCAAAGTAACTCTGCGGAGTCGGACGGATACTTTCGTCAACTTCCATTATGCGATCCTTACGAAACAAACCAAGATAGTGGTAGCCGGAATCCCAGTCGTCCAGCCAGAAAGTGTATTTACCGATATTGTAGAAAGGAGTATCAAATTTTTTCCAGGAGTCCCAGGCACGCGGGGCAGTCAGAACGAAAAATAACACAAAAAGAACCAAAAGCGGAGCAAGAGACTTTTTGTAAAACCAGTCCTTCGGATTAAAAAATCGACGACTCCACCCCGGAAAAAAAGCCAGAAAAATAATCGCGATACAAAAAACGAAAAGCATCTGCAAAGCGGGGCCAACAGAGGGCTTTGCAAGGTAGGAAGCAGCGGCAAAAAAAGCGGTAAACAGTGCCGGTGTCACGGCTGGTTTTTGCAAAAAACGAATTGCCGATACCCAAAATCCAAAAAAACTTCCGTAGAGCAAAACTTCGCCGCCAAAAAAACTTCCGATTCCGAGGAGTGCGCCGAAACCACTCAATATCGTCAGATTCCACGCAGTCAAAGCCGGTAACTGAAGTCCAAAATAAATCGCCATCCCCAGAGTGATTAATGCCGCCACCGCAATATTAGTTCTTTTGGCAGAAATAAAAAAAGTATCGCTTGTGGGATCACTGATTTTTGCAGTGATCCAGGAGATGAATCCATTACGCGAACCATCCGTCGCAAAGGGATACCAGGCAGCCTGCTGCTCCTGTGCCAGGCGGATATAGGCACCCTGGTCCGAACCCAGCGAGTCCTGGTTTGTTTGTTCGACAAGACGTAGTCCAACCAGGAGAAAAATAAGCAGGCTCAGTATCGTCGCCAGAGAATAAGTTGCAGCAATATACACATTACTTTGAACTCGCGCAGAAGCAATTGCTGCCAGACCGTCGGCAAACCGTTTCAAAATGGGAAGCAGGCGTGACAGCATTTTTTAAAAATCAAAAAGCGTAAAGCATCCGTTCCCACTCGGGACGCAGAAACAGACTGATGAGCCGAGGAACGATGAAGGCCAGAGGGGCTATCTGGGCCAGAAGATAAATGCTGTCCGAAGTAGTATCCGCAGAAATTCGACGCAGAAAATACGCCGCAAACATACTGAAAAAAAAGAGAGGAATATACATCGACATGATGTAACGCGGACCTGGACCGATTCCCAGAAACCAGCCATAGGCCAGAGTGTAGGCTGTAAAAGTACCCAGAATAAAAACAAAAGGAAAAGCCCAGGGTCCCAGCATGTCATAGCGTTTTTTTGCAAGTACGAAGCCCAGCAAAATGAGCATAAGGATAAGCGAGCTTCCCAAATACATGCCACGAAACGGAAGCAGAACCTTGCGAGGGCGTCCTCTTTTTTCAACCTTTTTGCGAAAAGTCTCCTCCGGAATAATAAGTTGTTGGAGACGCACAAAGGTACCGTTACCCAGCTTCCACCAGGCAAAACTCCAGCCGTGATGTTTGATAAAATTAGAAGGTGTGGGCTGCTCGTCCTCACTCATTTTTGCGAGGTCCTGTTCCCGAACGAGTTGGTATTTCGGATAGGCCATACTCCATTCAGAAATCCAGAACCACTTGCTCGGCGCACTATAAAACGGATCACCATAGTGCTCTTCAGCATAAAAGCACCTGGGCAAAATAATTGCTCCCTGGATGAGAGCGAAGAGCAAAATCCCCACCGCAAAACGCCAGGGTTTCCAGTTCAGCGCACGCAGTGCCGATGGCAAAGACGGGATGTAACAGCAAACAATCCGGAGTAACGACATCCAGATAAACAGTGCTACAAAAGGTGTCGTGGAGGGCTTTGCCAGGTAAGCAAAGCCAACAAAAATTCCAAATAAAACGTAACCCCAAATCGGATTTCTCAGCAGCAGCCATACCCCCAGGAACCACACTGCAAAATTAAGTCCGTAAAAAAGCGGCTCAGCTCCAAAGTAAGATGCGATCGGCAAAAGACAGGCCAGACCGCTGACCGCCGCCACATTCCAGGCCGGAAGCGGAGGCAGATAAAATGCCGCAAGTAGCCCGATGAGCAGAGAGATCAGAGTAGCAAGGGCTGCATTGAAGCGTTTTCCTGGAATCATGTAAGCCGCAATTTCAGAGTGTTCTTTAAACGTCGGCTCCACAAACTTAGCCGTCAGCCAGGGAAAGAGTGGATTTCTTACTCCATCCGTGGCAGCAGGCCAGGCAGCGTCTTTCATCTGCCTGGCAAGGTAAGCGTAAGCACCCTGGTCCGAGCTGTCCGGATCAGGGCGAATCTGCGGGGCGAGCTGCCAGCCAAGAGAAAGCATCACAGCAGCCAGAATCAGCAGTGCCAGAAGATACAGGAGCCAGGCACGAAGACTTTTTAACCGCTGAAACACAAGCACCTGGGAAAGAGAATGATTCGTACAGTATCGGGAAAATCTCTGAGCGGATTCTAAAAAAGCAGAAAATTTCATCTCATGCGAGTGGCTGAGGGCGAGTCGGCAAACTAAGAAACCCTTATGAATTTTACAAGTCGGGATGTCCGAGGAGGACTTAAAGCAGAGAACCGCTGGTGCTTCTGAAACACCAGCGGCTCTGCTTTAAAAAAATGGAAAAGTTAGATTACTTGGCGCGTTCTTCAATGTATTTGGTTACATCGCCGACGGACTGAAGTTTCTCCGCATCTTCATCCGGAACTTCAACGCCGAATTCTTCCTCAAAAGCCATAACTAATTCAACGGTATCAAGAGAGTCTGCACCGAGGTCTTCAATGAAACTGGCTGCCGGAGTGACTTGCTCTTCGTTAACGCCGAGCTGATCTACAATGATTGCTTTTACTTTTTCTTCGATGGATTTTTCTGACATGTTAAATAATAGGTTATTGTTTGGAATGGTGCTTAGTTAGTAGCTGCTTTTTTAGCAACAAATTTTTCTTAAAAATCAGCCAACGCTATGACGCAAATCCAACAATAGCCGGATAAGGTCAAGTAAAAATTATACTTTTAGCGCGGGTTAATTTCCTGGATAGCTTTAAATTCCGGGTTATCCGCAAGGCTGGCTTCCACGTAGTAAGTCTCTCCTGCCTTGAGTTCCCGTGTCGGAATACGAGTCGAATACTGAATAAACTCACGCGGATTGATTGTAACAACTCCCGCAGATTTCTCAAAACCCCTGTCGTCGGACCAGCGTTCAAGCACCCGTCCCGTAGCATCCTGGATGGTCACATCGAAGCGCTGTCCGGTGTTAAAATTCAGCTTAACGAGATTCCGTGTCGTATTTTTCACCTGAAAAGTCACGCTGATCTCGCGGCGATCTGCCAAAACAAATTTCTGAGGTTCCACAACGAGGGTCGATGGCGAAGAGCGGTCCGCCGGACCCAACTGCACCGAATCAAACAGGCCGGTAAAAAATTTCTTCACATAAACATCGGTACTGTCCGGAGTTGTCGTCGAGGGATATTTGGCAACCGAACGGGACAACAAAGCCTCCTTCCCCTCCTCCGTCGTATAATAATACGCAAGGGACTGATCGACAAAAAACGGACTCATCTCATCCGGGCGCCGCAAATCAATCACATCATAAACCGTCGCTCCGTCTCCCAGCTCTTCGACGACAATACGTCTCAACTCAGCGTTGCTCACATTTTCCTGCGCATAAAGCGGCAACAGAAAACCGGAAACCGTCAGGCAAATCGAAATGGTAAAAATTCTCGCAAATGTTGGCATGTGAGTTTCATAAAGAATTTTACGCCGGGTTGCAAATACGAAGAACATCGCTAGACTCTTTCACATGCAGTTAAATCGCCTGAAATGTATTCCCGCTGTGGTGGCACTGATCTTTGTCGCCGGAACTTTAAAGCCCTCGTCCGTCACTGTCCGCTTTCAGTTGGTTGCAGGGTCAAATGACCAGGACCCCTTTGTTACAAGGGGTAAAACAGCTAACGGAGAGCCCGTTTCACTCCAGAAAATGCCTGTCGTAACCGAAAGAGATATCCAGGGCTTTTATGCTTTTCCGACTCCGGACGGCACTCACGGAGCATATTTTCAGCTCGGAGCACACGGACGAAATACTGTCGAAAATGTCACAAGCACTGAGCTCAACAGCTACCTTGTCGCCCTGGTTGACGGACGTGGCGTGGTAAAACTGCGCATTGATCGCCCCGTGCGTGACGGTCTTCTTGTCATCCCATCCGGTCTCACCAACCTGGAGGTTATGAAGCTCGGCCAGCGCTTTGCTATCATCGGTGAAACTCCGGATCAAACACGCAGACGCAAACGGCAGGATCGCATCATCTACGAAGAGCACCGCAAAACCAAAGCCGCACAGGCTGCCGCCGAAAAAGCTGCTGCTGAACTCTCCGCCGCCGAATCCACCTCCAGGAAAAAACCCTGATGTTCCCGACCATTTTTCGCTCCTTTATTTTCATCATGACAGCCGCTTCGACCCCTGCGGCAGTTGCTGCCTGGCTGGAGTTGCCAACCGACAATCACACTATCTTCACCGACAAGCCTGCATTTTACATGTATGTGGATCGCGACTTTGAGGGAAAAAAAAGCAAACCCTGGCAGGGGGGAACCTACGGGCTGGTCCGCGGCCCTCAGCGTGGCGCCTCCGGAGTTTACTACCGTGCTTTTCATGAAGGCATCGACATAAAACCTCTTCGGCGCGACCGCAACGGAGTTCCGCTTGATGCCGTTCGCGCTGCGGCGGCAGGAAAAGTTGTTCATACCTCTGCTGACCCTGCCAAAAGCAATTACGGACGCTATGTTGTCGTCGAACACCTGCTCGATGGTTGCCGTTATTACTCTCTCTACGCACACCTGGCCTCCATAAAAGTCAAACCCGGCCAACGTGTAAAACAAGGCGACACACTCGGTATCCTCGGCGATTCAGGCAGAGGACTCAACCGCACACGGGCCCATCTTCATTTCGAATTTTGCATGAAATTTAACTCAAATTTCCCCGACTGGCACGACACCTACGCACGCGGAACAAACGAACACGGCCAGTTTAACGGACGCAACCTTTTCGGTATGAACCCGACAGACTTGTTTCGTGCAGTTCGCAAAAAGCCAAACTTAAGCATCCCGCAATTCATCGCAGCATCGCAAAAACCCATGTTTGAGCTGACTGTAAATAACGGACCGGATTTTGAACTCGTTCGCAACTACCCCTGGCTCGTCCGCTCCGGAGAAGTCGCCAACCCGGCCGCATGGACTATCACCTTCAGCGAACAACTCATTCCGATGCAAGCCCGTGCTGGAACTCAGCGCGTTGCCGAGCCGCGTGTCCGCTGGGTGGGTTCCGCACCCCAGGCTCTCAAACATCTCTCGCGAGGACTTGTGACAGGCTCCCGCAGTGCACCTCGCCTGACTGCCTCCGGCAAAAATTTTGCCCACCTGCTTACCTTTCCCGGACATTAATTTTTATGAGCAAATCCTCCGGCACAGGCAAATGGATCGTCATCGCCCTGCTTCTTGCAGCCGTGATTGGCGGATGGTTTACACGTCAAAACTACCTGAGTTTTACCCACTCGACACGCGATGCCGTTTTAATCCTACCCGAACAAAGTGTCGCTGAATCACCTGCGGAAAGCAAAGCACCCAACGACCCACGGGATACTCTTGTCCACCTTTTGCTGGAGGATCAGCTCGCTGAAGCAAAGCTTTCACTGGCACAAAACATGTCCCATCTTCAGGAAACACGCCAGGGAGTCGAAGACGCTGTTGCCATGGTCAAAGAACAGCAAACCAACTTTGAATTTGCTCAGGAACGCTACGACCGCCTCATGCCACTCGTCGAAACCGGTGCTCTCGACCCCCTGGCGGCCTCGCAAATACAGAGTGCTTACATCTCCGCTCGCGCATCACTCGCCCAGGCACAGTTTCACCTCGGCCAGATGCAAAGCGCACGAGGCGAACCCGAACAACGCAAAAAAATTTACCTGCAAATGACCCAACGCATCGAGCACCTGGAAAAACTCCTCCGCCAGGCAGGCGGCACCCTGCCCGAGTCCCAGGCAGCACAACCCCAGGAATCGGACAAGACGGCACAGACAGCCCCGCCTCCCCCACCCCGTTTGCACATTGAAGCACTCTTTCACAGTGCGACTACAGATGCATTTTTTAGGGGAGCTCCGGCTCGCTGCTCCTTCTCAATAAACGGAAAAAAAATTCGCTTCGAAGCCCGCGTCGATGCCGCCGGGCAGCTTCCGGACGACTTAGTCCTGGTCACCCTTTCAACGCCCGACGATCCCGACATATTCGACGTTCCACCCGCGCTTCGTTTTGTTCCCTGCGAAGTGACCATCGACACTCTTCCAAAAGAAGTGCCACCCGAAAAAAAAGTTCCGGAGGATTCTCCGTAAAGGAAACTTCTGCCAGAAAATGAGCACACCGCCGGCCCCTCCCCCTCCCGCAAGCACACCGACAACCAAAAAATCGAGCTACCAGCCTCAACTCGACGGACTTCGCGGAGTTGCCATTCTGATGGTCTTTTTCCATCACGCCGCCATCCACGTCCCCCCCTGGCTCGACTGGGGACAAATGGGGGTGCGATTATTTTTTGTTTTAAGCGGCTACCTCATCACCCTCTCGCTCTGGAGTGTGCGTGCCAGGCAGCTTGAGACAAACCAATCCATTGCTGCCAGTATGGGCGACTTTCACCGCAGGCGCATCCTGCGCCTGGCACCTGCCTTTCTCCTCGCACTCGGCATCGGCTATGTCGTCGGCATTCAGGATGTGGTCGATTACTGGGTCTGGCATCTCACTTTTATCAGCAACTTTCTCACCCTGAAACTCGGCTACTGGCCCGGTGCGACTGCCCACTTCTGGTCACTCGCAGCGCAGGAGCAGTTTTACCTCGTCTGGCCCTTCGTCGTCTTCTTCCTGCCGCGCCGCTATTTCCCATGGGCACTGCTTGTGATGGTATTCGTCGCCTGGGGATTCCGCCTGGTTACTTTTCAAATGGGCGTCTCTCCCTTCATCCGCTGGGTCATGCTGCCCGCTTCACTCGATTCCTTTGCCATCGGCGGATTGCTTGCATGGTTAAAACGATCCTCCGGTGGCCTGCCAACCCTGCCAGCAGGATGGCGTGGAGCAGGTTTGGCAATTCTCGTGCTCGCCATCTGGTTTTTAAACCGCTGGATACGTATTTACGAACCAGGATATATTTTTGACTCCTCGGTCGAGTTGCTGGAGGCAATCTGTGCAGCCTACATCGTCCTCGGCACCATGCCTGGCTGGAAGGGTCTCCTGGGCTGGACATTGAAGCGCCCCTGGCTCATCACTCTCGGACGCATCAGCTACGGCGTCTTTGTTTATCACTTATTTATAATGGTCCTGCTGCGCCCTGGTTTTGAAGCTGCAGGCTACCCACCCAAAGATTACTCCTGGCTCTGGGCTTCTGTTACCCTGACTATTACCGTTTTTATTTCTTATTTTTCCTATCACTTCGTGGAGCAGCCCATCGCGCAAAATGCCCTCGCCTGGTATTCCTGGTTTGTTAAGAAACTCTTTAAGCCTCGCTGAGCACCCCCCACCCTCCTGATATCTTCGACTCAGGAAAGGGTTGACGGAACGGGTTTCAGCACAAAACTACTAGACCACCTTGCAAAATTCTTCTGACACGCCCACAGATACTAAGCTGCCAACCACCCGCAGGGCTCTGCGCTGGTGGTTGTCGCTGACCATCGCACGCCGCTTTCAAATCGTTTTTGCCCTGGCAGCCATGGTCTTTTTTGTCTGGATGCTCGCCGCTCACAAACCGTGGAACGTCAACCAGGTCAATCCCAGTGTTGCAGATTATGTAAAAACCTGGGCCTGGTGGGCTGCCCTCATCAATCTACCGATTCTTGTTCTTTTTGCGCTCAGTGCTCGTTTCTGGATTCCGGAAAAAACAGAGCTTCTTTTCCAGGTGGCACACGCGCATTCCCTTCCTCGCTGGTGTTGGACTTTCCTGATTGCTGCGACACTTTTTCTCGCAGTAACAGGAATTCCACGCATGAACTTCAGCCTCAACCACGACGAACGCTACACCGCCCGCCGCAGTATTGTCGGGCAATACAAACAAAAGGACGACGGCGAATTTTACCTTCGCAACGCCTCTTTTCGGGATGCTCTTTATCGTTATAAAAAACCAAACAACCACATTTTTAACAGCCTCACAGCGAAACTTCTGTGGCATACCTCCCGCATCTTTCGTTCGAAAAACTCACGCGATTTTGAGGACTGGATACTGCGCATCCCCGCCTTTCTTGGCGGCCTGGCCGGCGTTTTTTTTCTTGGCCTGCTTCTGGCTCGCCAGGTCTCGCCCTTTGCAGGAATTCTGGCTGCGTGGCTCCTCGCCATTCATCCCTGGTATCTGCGCTACACGACAGAAACCCGGGGTTATGCCATCGCGATGGGCTTTCTTCCGCTCCTGCTGCTTTGCTGGGAACGCGCCCTCAACACCCATCGCTGGCGTTGGTGGTTTGCTTTTGCCGCAACGCAATTTTGTCTACTCTACTCCTTTCCGGGCTCGCTGTATGTTTTGATAATTCTAAATCTTCTGACGGCTATTTACCTTATCAAAACTCAGGTTTTCAGCGGAAAAAATTATCAGCAACTCGCACGCTGGTTCACAGTCAACAGCATTGCAGGAATCACTACCATCCAGCTCATCCTCCCCCTCGTCCCGCAATATCAGCTTTATCTCACCACGGAAGAAGCACAGGGAGACCTGAATCGGGACTGGCTGATCAATTCCGCCGCTTACTTTTTTAACGGGATTCCATGGAATAAAAGTTTTTCCCCCGAAGTATCCTACATCGCACTACAAAAAATCGCGGCGGCCAGTCCGTTTTTATACAATCTCTGTCTTTGGGGCGGAGCTGCACTTTTTCTCCTGGGGCTTTTTTATTTTCTGCGAAGCAATTCACTTAATCGCATTATCGCTGCCACTCTTATTTTACCGGCCATTATTGCAACGGGTATCTCCAAGCTGAACGGGCAGTTTATGTTTGAGTGGTATAACATTTACCTGCTACCCGGGATCGTCGCCTGCATTGCCCTGGGCGGAGATTTTTTGCTCCGTATTTTAAATCAAAATAAAAACTCTCTTCAGCACATGACTGCCCTGCCCGGCATTGTTGCACTTACCATTCTCGGTCCGTATTTTTATCTTACACAGCCCTCAAGAATCTGGCATCTCACTCACCCGATTGAAGCCGCTAAGGAGGTTGTGCTCCAGGCCCGAAAAACGCTCAACCCCTATGCTCCTGGACAGAATAATATCCTGACCGCAAGCCTCCGGCTCGAACCCGATGTTTACGATCCGCGCTGCCGGAAGCTTGGCAGTGCTGACGAACTCCTCGCCCTCATGCAGCGTGCCGATGCTGAGAATAAACCGCTCTACGTTTATGTCGGTAACCCCTGGAGTGCCGCCTTCGGTGATCCAAAGCTCTGGCGGCTCTATTATGAATACGGTCTCTTTGACGACTATCACATCTATCGCAGCATCGAACCGATCTTCGATTTCATCGTGGCAAAATATCACCCGCATGCTCTTGAAAAATTTGATTTTGCTGCCTTCAAAGCCGCAAGTGATTCGATTCCTAACGCTGACCTCAGCCCCATCACCTGGTCCAAAAAATTTGGAAGCAACTCCAAAACCTCGCCTAACGAATGACAAAACTTCACGAAATTTTTACCCGCTTCCTGACCTGGTGGAAAAAACTTCCCTCGGCTGCCCAGGCACGCTGGATTTTTGCGGGCATCAGCCTTTTTTTTCTGATTTTGCTGATCGTAAATCCCAAACCATGGAATCTCCACTGGCCTGATCCGGAGACGGCTCGCACCCGTGATTTTTCAAAATACTACAGTTGGTTTGGGGCACTCATTGCCCTCCTGGGAAGTCTCTTCCTTGGCCTGATCTCTCCCTGGTGGACGAAGCAACTTCCGCCCCTCGCAACCAAACCCAAACTTTCTGAAAAATCGCCTCGCTGGTTCTGGCCACTCATTGGCATTGCCATGTTTCTGACAGCCTTTCAGGGATATCAGCGACTCGATTTCAGTGTCTGGGACGACGAACATTACACACTTCGCCGCTTTGTTCAGGGAGAATTTAAACCCGACAACTCCGATCAAATCGATTCTCCTGTGAGCTTCCGGACCGTGAAATGGGAGAGCACACTTCATGGCTATAAACTGCCAAATAACCATATCCTGTATAGCATCCTCGCACGCTTTAACTTCAACGTCTGGAATACCCTTGGCCTTACTTCTCCCGAAAAACCTTACAGCGAATTTTCGCTTCGTTTTCCGGCATACCTTTTTGGTATCCTTGCGCTGCCGGCACTAGCTCTCCTGCTAAAAGAATTCGGCTTTCCACGTGCTGCCGTCATTACCACATGGTTGCTGGCGGTTCACCCCTGGCATATTCGCTATGCCAGCGAGGCGCGTGGTTACTCTCTTGTGCTATGCCTCTTTCCACTCCTGCTTATTTTTTGGATGTATGCGCTTCGACATTCGCGCTGGAAACACTGGGCTGCTTTCGCTCTCATTGAGTTTGCCCTGCTTTACGCCTATCCGGGCCTGCTTTTTACGGTTGCAACCATAAATATCCTCGCACTCGCCACCATTCTTTTTTCCCGAAGTTTAAAAGATACACGCAGTATCGTTTTTAGCCGCTGGTTTTTTGTAAATGCAGTAGCTGGTCTCTTTTTTATCTGGTTTTACCTCCCCTGTGTTCCGCAGATGCTTGCTTACCTGGAGCAAACCAGGGGCTCTCTCCCACTGGGTACATGGTGGCTGCAAAATTTTTTCTCCTTCCTTTTCAGCGGAGTTGCCTGGTTTAAATCCAAAGACCTGACTTCCGTGCAACCTGAGCTTTACGCGTTGATGACGGCTCACCCATGGATTTTTACAAGCCTGGTTTACAGTGCGCTGACCCTGATCGGTCTCGGTGCCCTTCGTCTTCTCTCACGCGGATACTTCGCTGCGTTGACACTTGTTATTTTTATTCTGCCACCTTTCGCTGCTTATTTTCAGGCCGCTTTACAGCATACTTTTTTATTCGAATGGTATCTTATCTACACCCTTCCAGCCGTCGTTGCTCTGCTCGCACTTGGATTTGATGCGCTCGCTCTTCCTTTTCAACGCTTTCGCTGGTCATCCGTTGTCCCCGCTGTCGCCTGCCTGGCCTTTATTATTTTTTATTGGAACTTCACCACACCAGTTCGCTCGTGGCTGCTCACAAAACCTCTCCAGCCCATGCGCGAATCGGTTCTCCTCACACGACCCACTACGCAGCCCAACTATCCGGGTTACGAAAAAGTTCTCACTGCCAGCTTCAATACACCAGCCTGGCTCTACGACCCGCACATGATCCGCATTCGCACCCTGGACGAATTTATTTCAACCCTCCAGGAAGCAGACAAACGCGGTCTCCCGCTTTATCTGAACATCGGCAACCCCTGGGCTGCCGCGACACTTCATCCGCAAATGTTCACACTCACCATGCACTCGCCCCTGTTTGAAGTTACGGCCCAACTTCCCGGGATGGACCCTACCCTGGACCGCATTGTCGCTCGCTATGTTCCCGGCTCGCTCAATACGTTCGACATACAGGCTTTTCTTAAAACAAAACCGTGAGCCGTTGATACTTTGCCGGAAAGTATAATCAAAAAAAAGACCCTGTCTTCTGTTTTACTTTCCGAAGTCCTGCACCCAGTAGCCTTTTACAAAAGCGACACCGATGCGGGTGCTGAAGGGAGAGAGGATATTGTTTCGATGGCTTCGGGATTTCATCCAGCCCGCCATGACCTGCCGAGGTGAAATCTGCCCCACGGCGATGTTCTCAGCCCGGGGATTTTTTGCGAAACGTGCGATGCGCTCGAAGGTGCGTTCGACTCGGACAAGCTTTCCGTTTTTTCGATCAAAAGAAGCGTGCTTAAAGTAACCGTCTTTTGCCATATCGGCGGCGTGGTATCGAGCAGCCCGGGCGAGACTTTCATCCCAGACAAGGGGAGGACGTTTCTTTTTCGCACGTTCCTGATTGACGAGTCGGAAAACCTCAAGCTCGGCTTTGGACTGAGCAAAAAGCGGGGTGACCGTATGTAGGAACAAAAAAGCCGCGAAAGCAAACAGGCCGTGATACGGGAAAGATGACATGCACTTTCTCAAATCGTTACCTCCACAGCCTCGCAAATATCCCGCCAGCCGGGGAAGTTCCATTCGTTGGGAAATCCGCTGCACTGCTGGGGTTTCACGGGCTGGATTGCACAGTCGCGTCCATCGAGGAAGGCGCATTCACCGTTGGGTTTGTCGAGCAGGGCGAGACCACGACGGCTGGTTTGCAGGCGGGTATGTTTATCGATAAATTCCTGTTCACTGAGTCCGAGAAAGGCAGAGATTTGTCGGATGTCGTTGTCGGTGAGCTTTACCTGGCCCGGCCACTTGCAGCAATTTGTGCAGCGTTGGCATTGATAATATACCTTGCGAGTTGCGGCCACCGTATCTCCTCTGCTATGAGTTTGCGCATGAGAATTCTCGTTACAGGTGGCTGCGGTTTTATTGGTAGTAATTTTGTCCGTTTTTTGTTGGGCCATTATCAACCTTTGCTTGTGACTAATGTGGACGCTCTGACCTATGCGGGCAATGTCGAAAATACATCCGGCGTGGCAGAGGACTTTGGAGATCGCTACGAGTTTTTTCAGGCAGACATTGCCGACGCCAGTGCAATGCGGGAAATTTTGGCAAAGCAAAAATACTACGCCGTAGTCAATTTCGCCGCCGAGTCCCATGTAGATCGCTCTATTCTGAGTTCACAAAATTTTGTGCATAGCAACGTCATGGGCGTGAATGTGCTGCTGGAGCTTTGCCGTGAATTTCAGGTGAAGCGATTTTTACAAATTTCAACCGATGAGGTTTACGGCGACCACAGCGGAGAAGCTCCCTTTACGGAAAATACACCGCTCAACCCAAGCTCGCCCTACTCTGCAAGCAAGGCGTCTGCGGATATTCTGGTGATGGCGGCTGCAAAAACCTACGGGCAGGAGGTCATTATTACGCGCTGCACGAATAACTACGGCAGCTTCCAGCATCCGGAAAAATTCATTCCGCGAGCCATTACGCAGGCACTTTCGGACGACTCGTTACCCGTTTACGGAGACGGAGCGCAGCGTCGGGACTGGCTGCATGTGCACGATCATTGTCGCGCCCTGCAAGCAATTCTTTTGGAGGGACGAGCCGGGGAAATTTATAATATTTCTGCCGGACACGAGTTGAGCAATCTCGAACTTGCTAAGCAAATCGTGCAAAAACTCGGAAAGCCTGAGTCGTTAATCCGGCACGTTACAGACCGTCGAGGACATGATCGACGTTACTTTATTAGTAGTGAAAAACTCTCCCGCAAGCTGGACTGGAAGCCAAATTATGATTTCAAAATTGGCCTTGAGGAGACTTTGCAGTGGTATCAGACCCATCGTGACTGGTGGGAACCCAAGCGCAAAGATTTGCTTCAGACCCTGCCTTCATGAAGGTCCTCATCGTCGGAAATAAAGGACGGCTCGGAGCTGCGCTGGAACGATTTTTTTCCACACAAAATGTCGAACTCCTGTGCTGGAATCGCAGCGTCGTCGATCTGGAAAATAAAAATGCCGTCGCCGAAGCCATCGAAAAAATACAACTGACCTCGGAAGACATCATCCTCTATGCAGCCGGCATGACTAGTCTGGAGGGATGCAAAGACAAACCACGAAGTGCCATCGTCGTAAACGCCGAAACACCCGAGCTCCTTGCTCGTAAAGCAACGGAGCAGGGAGCACGGTTTATTTACTACAGCACGGATTACGTTTTTGACGGAAAATCCGAAATGCCCCGCGTGGAAATCGATGCCGCCAATCCGGAATCGACCTACGGACAAAGCAAACTGGCCGGCGAACGCCTCGTGCTCGCAGCGGATACGAACCATCTGGCCCTGCGAGTCTCCTGGCTTTTCGGACCGGATCAGGACGGCAAGCAATTTGTAAATCAATTTCTTCAACGCGCACAAGCAGGCCAGCCTCTCGAAGCAATCGAAGATAAATTTTCCGTCCCGAGCTTCACCCCCGATCTTGCGGCTGCCACTGCTGCTGCAATCGAGAAAAAACTGCCGGGTGGGCTTTACCATTTATGCAATGCCGACCCCGAGCACCCCACGGTCTCCTGGTTTGACTACGCCGGACAGATTTTAAGCAGTGCCGTCAAAGCGGGTATCCTCAGCAAAAAACCATCTCTCAAGCCCATTCGCCTGACCGATCTGAAACAAATGCGTATCCCGCGTCCGCCACACACCGCGATGAACCCTGCAAAATTTATCGAAGCTACCGACGTTCCCCTTCGCTCCTGGAAGGCAGCAATGGACGATTATATGAAGACCATTTCCAAATGAACCGTTTTTTTCTCGAACCTGAATCCTGGGAGCAAACGCCGGTCTGCCTGAATCCAAGAGAATCTCATCATTGCGCAAAAGTCCTGCGCCACAAAGTTGGGGAGCAAATAGAGATCTTCGATGGACGAGGAAAAGCCGCCGCCGCACGTTTACTGCAAATCACAAAAAATGCGGTCGAGCTGGAACTTGATCCGCCGCGAGTGAGTCCGAAGCTCCCCGCAAAAATCACCCTCGCTCAGGCGATTCCCAAGGGAAAAAATATGGACCTGATTATTCAAAAATCCGTTGAGCTTGGTGTAGCCTGTATTCAACCCCTGCTTTCAGAACGAACGGTCATCCATCTCGACGCAGCGGAAGGCGAAAAGAAACTCGAAAAATGGCGCGATGTCCTCCTCGACGCCTGCAAGCAATCCGGCCAGAACTGGCTACCTGAGTTGCTGCCCATTTGCAGCCTCGCAGATTACCTTTGCCGCGCAGAATCTGAAACAGGGTATCATTTTATGGGGTCGCTCGGCAGCGATGCGCTCCCTTTCAAGTCGCAGCTTCATTCAAAAATCGAGGCCCATTTGCCAGGTGAGTCTGTTTTTCAGGCAACCATGCTTGTCGGACCCGAGGGAGATTTTTCTCCGAACGAAAGGCAGACTGCCACGCAAGCCGGATTCATCCCCGTCTCCTTTGGCCCCATCGTTCTGCGTTCAGAAACCGCAGCGATTTTTTGTCTTAGTGCCCTGGCTTACGAGCTGCACTAATCAATCCTCGGTTTCGGTCCGGGATTCAGAATCCGTAAAAAATTCCCGACATGTTTTTTCAGGGACTCTTTGAAGGCCAGGTAATTTTCTTCTCGTTGGGTTTCTCTTTGCAAAGCACGCAGAAATTCGGCGACTGTCAGAGCTTCCATTTCCAGTCCGGTTGAAGCGGTGCCGACGGCACTGGCGTGGTGTGCATCGCTTCCGGCGGTCATTATGAGTCCACGTTTCTCCGCGTAGTCTTTTGCTTTTTCGTTGTATTTTTTGGAAGTGACAGCGGCATTAAAAGTTTCCACAGCGAAGAGAGGCAGGGTGTCCATTACCTTTTCGGCAATGCCTGCTCGCCATCCGTCGTAGGGGTGCGCCGGAATACAAAGTCCGCCCAGTGACTGCACCTCTTCAACGATTTCCGCTGCTGGTTTCCCCTTTCGCCTGGCACCGTCAAAGCGAACTCCGTAGCAAAGCAAATGCCCCTCTGCCGTCGAAACTTCGATACCAGGAATCAGTAAAAAATCCTCCACGGCTGCCCCGTCTTCACGCATGAGCCCGGCCTGCAGGCAATACTCGCTCGCCTTGCAGGAATCATGGTCGGTGAGGGCGATACCACTCAGGCCGCGAGCCTTTGCCGCCTGGATAATCTCCTCCGGACGGCTGACAGCATCCACCGAAAACCAGGTGTGAACATGCGGATCGAATCGATGAAACATTGCATCGCGCACGATGAACGTGTAACAGAAAAAGGCAAGTTCCGTGTGAGTCTTTAAAAAATGAATATCGGATTCAAAGAATGGGCCATCATCTGCGACGCTCTCGGCAGCGGGCGGCAAAGCATCATCATCCGAAAAGGTGGGATTGCTGAGGGACGCGACGGATTTTCTTTTAAAGAAAAAGAGTTTGCGCTCTTCCCGACCTGGTTTCATGCACAGATTCAAAAAACGATTCTCCCGCCTGCCACGAGTCTGCCGCCGCAGGAAGAAGGATACTGTGACATCCGCTATGTTGCTGCTTTGGAATGGTCCCGCGTAGTGACAGACCACAAGCGTCTCCACGCCTTACGCGATTTTCATGTGTGGGATGATTCCGTCCTGGAGGAGCGTTTCGCCTACGCTGAGGCACCAGGAGTTCACGTTGCTCTCGTCAGAATATACCGACTGGAGCCTGCCTGTCGCCTGCAGTTGGAACGCCGTCATGGAGGCTGCCGATCATGGGTGCAAATTCCGGAAATTTCCGGAAATGCGATGGTATCGGTCCTGAGCGACGAGGAACATCTGCGCCGTAAAAAACTTCTCGAAACTCTGATTCCTGAGCAGAGCTTCTAAAATGCTCCAGGTATTTTACATGATTCGATTCCTGACTTCGCGCTGGACGTGTTTGTCTGACCAGGTAATCTTCGGAGCGATTCAATTTGATTATGAAACGCATTGCTAAAATCGAACGCACCACAACCGAAACCACGGTAAATGCTTCACTCAACATCGATGGCACCGGCCAGTGCGAAGTCTCAACCGGAATTGGCTTTCTCGATCACATGCTTGAACTGTTTACCCGTCACGGTTTTTTTGACATCAGTCTGAAAGCAAAGGGAGATTTGCATGTGGATTTTCACCACACTGTCGAAGATACAGCGATCGTGCTTGGAAGACTCTTTACCGAAGCTCTCGGTCAGAAAATGGGAATCACCCGTTACGGAACTTTTTATGTCCCGATGGACGAAGCACTGATTCGTTCCGTCGTGGACCTGAGCGGACGCAATTATTTTTCCTATAATGCGCCGGAAGGCCTGGACCCGATAGGTGCTTTTTCCTTTCAACTTATGGAGGAGTTTTTTCGCGCCTTCGCTGCCAATGCCGGGATGAATCTCCATATCGATGTGCTGAAGGGCAGAGATGCTCACCATGTTGCCGAAGGGATGTTTAAGTCTCTTGCGCGTGCGCTTGACCTCGCAACAAGTCGGGATGTGCGCCTGGGCGATACCGTGCCAAGCACGAAGGGCTTGCTGTAGTTTTTTCACATGGTGGCCCAGGTAAAAAAAACGAAGCGGTCCCGGAAGATCGGCATTCTGGATTATCGACGCGGCAATTTGCGCAGTGTTGAAAATGCGCTTCTTGTCAGCGGCGGAGAAGCCACTGTGATTTCAAACCCGTCTGAGATTGAAAATTTCGATGCCTTGGTTTTGCCGGGTGTGGGTTCCTTTGGCGACTGTGCTCTGAATCTTCGTGAAGCCGGACTGGAGGCTCCGGTTGTAAACTGGATCGCAGAGAGCCGTCCCTTCCTGGGGATTTGTGTGGGCTACCAATTACTGTTTGAAAGCAGCGAAGAATCTCCCGGGGTGCCCGGCCTGGGAATCCTGCGCGGAAGTGTGAGGCGTTTTCCTCATGGGGAAGCCAGGGTGCCGCACATGGGCTGGAATTCCCTGGAGTTCGTGCAGTTACAGGACCCACTTTTGAAAAATATTTCGTCGGGCGAGCATGTTTATTTTGTGCATTCCTACTACCCCGAGCTGTCGGAGGAAGATGCGGACTGCACCTCCACGCGCTGTTCCTACGCGGGGGTGGATTTTGCGGCAAGTATCCGACGGAATCGGCTCTGGGCAACACAATTTCACCCCGAAAAAAGTCAGCGTGTCGGCCTCGACATGCTGCGAAATTTTGTAAACGAAATATAATTTTTTATGCTTTTACTTCCGGCAATTGACTTAATGAGTGGCGAGGTCGTTCGCCTGCGCCAGGGCGATCCCGAACAGAAAACGGTTTACTCCAAAGACCCGGTTTCCTTTGCGCAGCGCTGGGCCAGGGAAGGCGGGGACTGGCTGCATCTTGTCGATCTGGATGCCGCTTTTTCCGGCCAGTCTGCCAACCTGGATTGCGTGAAACAAATTGTGCAGTCCGTTTCGATTCCCTGTGAACTTGGCGGAGGAATTCGGGATTTGTCTGCGGCGACCCGCATCGTCGAGGCCGGGGTGACGCGACTGATCATCGGAACGCGTGCTGCGGAATCGATCGGATTTGTCTGCGAAGCGGTGAAGGAATTCGGCTCGGCAGCAGTGGCTGTAGGGATCGATGCGCGGGACGGGAAAGTTTCAACCCACGGCTGGCAACAGGACTCAAAGCTGGATGCTTTGGACTTTGCAAAGGAAATTGAGGACTGCGGTGTCGGGACGGTAATTTACACAGACATCTCGACCGACGGGATGCTGAAGGGACCAAATTTTGATGCAATGGAAACATTGGTTTCAAAAATTTCCTGTCAGGTAATTGCCAGCGGCGGCGTTTCGAGCGCCGGGGACCTGCAACGCCTGAACCGGATCGAAGGGCTTTACGGTGCAATCATCGGCAAGGCTCTTTACGACGGTCACATCACGGGCAGGCTCCGTGAAATTTTAAGCGAGTAATTTATGAGTTCATCGCCACCTCTTCGGATCGGAATTATAGGTGCAGGCGGTATCGTTCGTTCACGACATCTTCCGGGCCTGCGGAAAATTTCGGGTATTAAAATTTCTGCTGTTGCAAATTCCACCCTGGCCAGTGCGGAGAAATTTATTGCGGAAGAAAGTCTGAGTGAAGCCCGGGCTTATGCCGACTGGCGGGAAATTATTGATCTGCCGGATGTAGATATTATTTGGATCGGCACGACTCCTTACATGCACTGCGAGATTACGCTGGCGGCACTGGCCGCCGAAAAGCATGTTTTTTGTCAGGCACGTATGGCCTGCAACGGGGAAGAGGCGGAAAAAATGCTCGTTGCTGCCAGAGAAAATCCCGACTTGGTTACGATGCTTTGCCCACCTCCAATGGGACTTGAAAAAGATTTCTTTTTTAAAAAACTGCTGGCTGAAAAAAAGATCGGAGCACTGCGGCACCTTGAACTTTTCAGCCTGGGGAATCCGCCTGCAAAGGCAGCATCAAAGCCACACTGGAGACAACTCCGAAAATTCAGCGGCAATAATGTAATGGCTCTGGGGATTTATGTGGAGGTATTGCAGCGCTGGTTTGGAAGATTTGATTCAGTATTTGCTGAGGGGCATATTTTCGAATCAGAAATTGGGGGTGTAACAGTCGATATCCCGGATCAGCTCGATGTTTTGGGAGACTTAAAAACTCCAACCGGGAAACAAATTTGTAATCTGCGTTTTTCAAATGTCCATATAGGTCCGCCAATGCAGTTACTCCGACTCACGGGAAGCAACGGAACTCTGGAATTTAATTTTTCCGCAGACCAGATTGCTCTGTTGTCGGCGGAGGGAGAAGCCGGGACATTTGAGTCACCGGTCGAGGGGGAGCGCCCCTGGGCAGTTGAGGCAGATTTTATTGATGCAGTGCGGAATCCGAAAAATGAACGTCCGCATCCGACCTTTCAGGATGGAGTAAACTACATGCGCGTCGTAGATGCCGTCGCACAAAGCCTGCAAACCGGACAGCGGGTGGAGGTTAACAACAAATAAAAAAACCTCCGACGTAAAAAACATCGGAGGCTTTTTTTAAAAGAGTTACTTTTTTGAAAGGCTCAGGATCCTGGGAACCAGCGGTTCAGGATGCGAGCGACGGTATCTTTTCCACCGATGCCGATGGCAACAGCACCACCGAGTCCGAGGGCGACTGCAGCAGCAATGATGAAGGCGTCGTAAGGAAGTTTTACGAGTTCCGGCGGAATGATTTGTGAGCGGTGAATTGCGGCAACGGCTGTCAAAACAAGGATGACGATGCGGGCGACTTGTGCGAGCAGTGCGTTCTTATCGGACAGGTTGCTGTAGGCCCAGCGCGAGAGAAGCAGGCCGGCTCCGAAGATCAGAACGGCCAGCAGGATACGGAAATATCCCGTAACAAAACCGCGAGAGGCTTCTTCGAGAAGGCCGATTTGCAGGGTGTTTATCGCAGTAGAGGCGAGCAGGACGATGATACTAACCATCAGCGTATAGCCCGTGATATTTGAAACACTGCGAGGACCGGAGGATGGAATGTCCAGACCGATTTTCGATGGCCAGGCATCAACGCCAATTGCAACGAGGACATTTGTGACAAGCTTGCGGGCGATTTCAGCAACGAGGAAGCCGATTGCAAGCAGGACGGCAGCAAGAATGATGTTCGGAATCGAGGAGGTGATCATTCCGACGATGGCGATGATCGGATCGGCAATGGCACCCAACTGAATCGACTGCAGAACGGCAGGAAGGATGAGCAGGATGAAGAGCCAGAAGACGGCACCTGCAATCGCATTACTGACCGGAGTAGTTCCTTCGCTGGAGCCGATGCGCTCGTCCAGACGAAGACCGTTGAGAGAAGTTGCAATCAGGTTTTTTACAATTCGTCCCACAAAGACGGCGATGAAAAGGAGGAGCGAGGCTCCAACCAGGCCGGGGATGAAGGAGAGGAATTGATTGAGCATTCCCTGGAGCGGAGCTGTTACGTCATTCAGCCCTGCAATGTCGAGGGATAATACAGCGAAGAACAGGAGAAGGAGGTAGTAGAAAAACTGGGCTATACCTCTGGCGGGATTGGCCGATTTGTTTCCTACCCATTCGGAGAGTTTTTCATCCCAGCTTGTTTTTCCGAGGGCTGAGATGATTGCGCCGCGAACAACAGGGCAGATGATTTTCCAGGCGATCAGGAATACCAAAAAGGCACCGACATATTTGGCGAAAGGGCCGAGGAGATTTGCAATATCACTGATGATGGGCCAGCGTCCGACGCTGTCGAGCGCACCGAGAGTTGCATCGTAGGATTGGTTTACTGCGTGTTTTGAGCCTTCGATTGCGGCAGTGCTGAGAGCAGCGGCTTCGTTATTTGCGGCTTCCGCCAGGAGTGGTTTGATCATTTTTTAGATGGTTATTAAGTTAAAGAATTGATTTGAAGCAGCTATATAAACGAGTTTTCAGAAAAGAAGCAAGAGCGAGAAAAAATTTTTTTGCGACCTGGTGCAGAGTTATATTTTGGCAGTTCAGTAAGGCATAAAAATAATTCCTGAAAGCGTTTTGAATTGCCGGAGTGCTTTTCCGATTGTTTTTTGAGTTATGGATTTTCCTGAATTTTATCATTTTGCTCACGAGCGATGTATTGAGTTTGCAGAGACTGACATGGCGGGCATCGTGCATTTTACGAATATTCTTCGCTATGTCGAAGCGACGGAGCATGGCATGCTCCGGGCCTGCGGAACCAATGCTTACAAAGTGGATGATACTCAACACTTCGGCTGGCCGCGTATTAAAGTTTCCTGCAACTACACCAGGCCACTACGCTTTGAGGAGAAAATCGAAGTCTGTCTGCACGTTGAGGAAACTCGTAATTGCAGCCTGCGTTATCGCTTCCTTATTTTTAAAGAAGCTGAGCGCAGCATTACCAATCTCGCTGCAGAGGGAGAAATTACGACGGTTTATGTGGCCCTGGACCCAAACACAAATAAACTCACCAAAATGCCGCTTCCGGAAGAGATGCGCCAGGCACTGGAAAATTTACGAGTTTAAGGGTACACTCGAAAACCTCATTTTTAGCATAGAGTTGCTCAAAATCCTGGAGACGACGTTGAAAAAATGTCCGTTGGAACAAGGCCGGCGGGTATCGTTTCGCCTTGTCTCCAAAATTTTGTCCGGTCTCTCTGCCGAAAAGCAGATTTCCGGGTGTGCCTTTATGGCGATTGACGCCGGGGAGGACGGGCTGCATAGTTGCACAGATCAGATGAAATTTGAGCGCAATTTTAAGACGGTGATTTTGTATTTGCGTCGGGCCTTGTTTTGGAAGTGCCCGACGTGCGGAGTTTCACCGATTTTTTTGCCCCTGCTCAAAACCCGGGGTATAAATGACTGGACGACTCCGCTGGATGGTTGTCCGCGTTGTGGGTATGCTTATGAGCGGGAGCCGGGTTATTTTTTGCTCTCAATCTGGGCTCTGAGCTATGGTTTTGGCAGCTTGCTTGGCCTGATTTTATATCTTTTTCTGGAGTGGAAATATGACCTGC
>JBKEBM010000162.1:0-6431 GCA_047973165.1 Chthoniobacterales bacterium | reverse complement strand
CCGATTATTCGCTACGTGGATTTGATTCTCGATAAAGCGATTGCTGCACGAGCCAGTGACATCCATTTTGAACCCTTCGAAGCCGAGTTTAAAATTCGCTACCGTGTGGACGGTGCGCTTTACGAAATGGACCCGCCGCCTAAACATCTCGCCCTGCCCGTTATTTCCAGGGTCAAGGTCATGTCCAATCTCAATATTGCGGAACGCCGCCTGCCACAGGACGGACGTATCCAGCGCATTATCAACGGACGCCAGGTCGATCTTCGTGTATCGACCCTACCCACCTCGCACGGCGAGAGTGTCGTGCTTCGTGTGCTCGACCGAAGCAACGTCAGCCTCGAACTCACGTCGCTTGGAATGCCGGACAACATTTACGATTACATCTGCCAGGTTATCGAAAAACCCAACGGTATTTTTATCGTTACCGGTCCCACCGGATCGGGTAAAACAACAACTCTTTACTCCTGTCTGCACGAAATCAATACGATCGACACCAAGCTGCTCACAGCCGAAGACCCCGTTGAATACGAGATCGAAGGCATTATGCAGGTTCCGGTCAACGAATCTATCGGACTTACCTTCGGTCGTGCCCTGCGAGCCTTTTTGCGTCAGGACCCGGACCGCATCATGGTCGGGGAGACTCGTGATATCGAAACCGCTCAAATCGCCATTCAGGCTTCCCTCACGGGACACCTGGTATTCACCACTCTGCACACAAACGACTCCACCGGAGCGGTCACTCGTCTTGTTGATATGGGCGTGGAACCCTTCCTTATTTCTTCATCTCTGGAGTGCGTGCTGGCGCAGCGACTCATCCGAAAAATTTGTGAAAACTGCAAAACTTCCTATGAGCCAACCGAAGGTGTTTTAGGTCAGTTGGGTCTCTCACCCTACGATCTGGGCGATAAAAACTTCTATTACGGCAAAGGTTGCGATGTCTGCAACAGCACCGGTTACAAAGGCCGAAAAGGTATTTACGAATTGCTGAAGCTCAGCGATCCGCTTCGCGAGTTAATCAACGAACGTGCCCCCGGCATCATTCTGCGACAAAAAGCCATCGAGCTTGGCATGGGCACGATTCGCGAAGACGGCCTCCGCACTATCTACGACGGAGACAGCACGATCGAAGAAGTCGTAAAATATACCTGACGAAAAATCTCCTGCTCGCAGCGAGAAAACAGCGTCGCTTTAATTTCGGAAATTCGTAAAGGCAAGGCCGATTTCAAAATCGGCGTTTTTCATGGCGGCGATTACCTTTTGCAGATCATCCCGTTTCCCACCGCTCACGCGGATTTGTCGGTCCTGCAGAGACGCCTGAGTTTTCAGGCCGAGAGCCTTTATTGCTTTTACAATTTCCTTAGCCTTGTCGCCATCCAGTCCCTGTTTAATGGCGAGTTCCTGACGTGAATGCCCCAGAGGAGACAGGAAGGCCTCCTTTTTATCAATGTTTCTGAGATCGATATTACGCGCAGCGAGTTTTCCCATTATCAACTCACGCAGAGCCGGGATTTTTTCACCGCTGTCGGTGCTGAGCTGAATCGATCCTGTTTTGGGATCGAGTTCGATTTTTGCATTGGTACCTTTAAAATCGAAGCGGTTTTTTAATTCACGCAAAGCGATATCAACCGCATTTTTGACCTCCATGCGGTCAACTTCAGAAACAATATCAAATGATGGCATCCCTGAAACGTGACCAGGAAAAAGGGCACGGGCAATCCTCTTTACGATAGCAATTCAAAATAATCTTCGGATGATTCATCGATTGGGTATCAGTCCTCTGCCCGATCTTTTCCGTCAGCTATTTTGACAATTTGAGGTTGAAAGGTCCCCGGAATTTCAAGGAGATCACTCTGCGTAGCCATTAATTACACGCCCGACTCCGTGCGAAGCACTGCAAAGAGACTCCGTATTACCGCGACCACGAACCAGAAAACCTAGTGCCGTCATCGAGCCAGGAATAATCCCAAATACCCCTCGCAAAACGAAATAAAAACGGGAGAAACAATTTTAGCACGGAAAAATTTTCCCGCTTCCTGCGTCTCGCACTTGAAATTTGCAGTAACTCTGGCACTCTGAAAACTTCCTTACAAAATACTATGCCTCGTTTCCTTTCTTCTGCCCTTGCTGTTTGCATTACCCTCACTATTGGCTTTTTTGGAACCGCTCTTCCCGCATTTGCCCAGGCTCCTCCGAGCATCACAATTCGCAAAACAGACTCGGTCAATATCTCCAACAAAGGAATTACCGGAGCCAACGGTGCTGAAATTAATCAAATACTCTCCCAGGATTTGAAAATTGCAGGCTGCTTTGCCGAATCGGATGCAGCACGGGCCAGCTACACCATTTCGGGGCAATCCGGCGGTTCTCAGTTGCAGGGCACTATCAAGGACAATCGCGGAAATTCCATTCTTACGAAAAGCTACAGCGGAAACGCCCGCAGCCTGGCTCACCAGTTTGCCGACGACATTGTGGAAACTCTGACCGATAATGTCGGCATCGCCACCAGCAAAATTGCCTTTGTTTCCAACCGCACAGGGCAAAAAGAGGTCTATCTTGCCGATTACGATGGTGCCAACGTCCGGCAGCTCACTCGCGACCGGGCAATCAGCGTGGCACCTGCACTGAGTCCCGACGGTCGCAATCTTGCTTACACGGGTTACCAGTCCGGCTACGCAGACATTTATACGGTATCTCTTGGCGACGGGGCACGTAAGCGCGTAGTCAAATTTCCCGGTACCAACTCCGGTGCGGCCTGGTCGCCGGACAGCGCCCGGATTGCTTTATCTGTCAGCCGCGACGGCAATCCCGAACTCTATGTTGTCGGCTCCAACGGACGTGGTGCGCGTCGCCTGACCCGCACACGCGGCACTGAAAGCAGCCCTACCTGGGGGCCTGGCGGCAAAGAAATTATCTACGTTTCTGACGATCGGGGAGGCCCGGCTCTTTATCGTATAAGCTCCGGCGGTGGGAAGGGCACTCCGGTTCCGACGGGTTACGGCTACAACACCGAGCCGCACTGGTCTCCCGACGGAGAGAAACTTGCTTTTGTCGTGCGCTCCGGCGGTTTTAGTGTAGCGAGCAAAAACCTTCGTTCCGGCCAGACAAAAATTGTTGCCGGTGGAGCAGTCGATCCCGCATGGGCACCGAACTCCCGCCACCTTATTTACGCCAGCAGCTCAGGTTCGTCGCTGGTTATCCTCGACACAAAAACTGGAAAAACCTATCCGGTCGTCTCCGGCCTGGGGCAGGTTTCTGAACCGAGCTGGGCACGCTAAGCCCCAAAGAAAAGCTTATTTCCATTGAATTGAAACCCATTTTCATACATTCAATTACAAGCCACATATAATCACTGACATGAAATTACTATCACACATCGCCCTCGTTATTGTCCTCACCTTTGGTATGGTCGCATGTTCCAAAAAAAAGAAAAGCGATCAATACGCCGGCATTGATGGGGATTACCTGCTCGGCACGCCACTACCTGACCGTGTTGACGGAGCAAATTTCTTTGGTTCAAACGTTACGCGCAACCAGTTTTCGCACATTCTTTTTGCCTTTGACAGCTACAGCGTCTCCGGTGCCGAGTCTTACAAAGTTCAGGAAATTGCGAACTTTATGAGAAAAAATTCCAACGATATAATCCTCGCCGGCTTCACTGACTCACGCGGCACAGAAGAATACAACCGTGCCCTCGGTGAACTTCGTGCACAGGCCGTCCGCCAGCAACTTATTAGCTCCGGCATCAACGGCTCTCGTATCCAAACCGTCAGCTTTGGCAGTGAAATGCCGGTTGACTCCTCCAGCAGCGAATCCGCTTATGCAAAAAATCGCCGTGTTGAAATCGGCGTTTTACGCTAATACTTATTCCGTGAGGCGCAGCCTCTTATTTCTGCTATGAACCACCGCACAATGCTCAAATCAAAGTTGCATCGGGCTACCGTCACCGATGCAAACCTCGACTACGAAGGGTCCATTTCGATTGACCGTCGCCTGCTTGAGCCTGCCGATCTCCTGCCTTTCGAGCAGGTAGATATTTACAATTGCAACAACGGCGAACGCTTCACCACTTACGTCATAGAAGGCGGACCAGGAGAAATAACGATCAATGGTGCCGCTGCCCGCAAAGCAGCTCCTGGTGACCAGGTTATTATAGCCAGTTACATCAGTGTTCCGGATGAAAAATGCTACAGCCACAAACCCAAGCTGATTTTTGTGGATAAGAAAAACGCTATCGTTCACGAAAAAAAAGCGATCACTGCCTGAAGCGGGCAGCTCTTTCAGGCGAATCTCTGCTGATCGTAAAAAATATCACCTTCAAACTTGCAAAAAAGCGATAAGCCGTCTAGTTTTCACGACCCACTGCATGCCAGAGTAGCTCAGGGGTAGAGCAGAGGACTCATAAGCCTTTGGTCGGGGGTTCAAATCCCTCCTCTGGCACCAACTTTTATCGTCACACATCACATGGCTAACATTAAATCCGCAATCAAACGTTCGCGCCAAAGCGAAAAACGCCGCAATCACAACACCAGCGTAACCTCCGATATCAAAACGAAGCAAAAAAATGCTCGTGCCGCCATTGAGTCAGGTGCCGCTGCCGACGAAGTAAAATCCTCCATTTCCAAACTGGCATCCGCTTTGGATAAAGCTGCCAAACGCGGAATTATCCACAAAAATGCAGCGAATCGTAAAAAAGCGAATATAGCTCGAATCGCAAAAAACGCCGTCGCCGCTGCCAGCTAGGGCATTTTTAAATAAAGGGCACACCCGAAAATCTCATTTTCAACACGGCGTTGTTCAAAATCCTGGAGAGGGTGTTGAAAAGATATCCGTTGGGACAAGGCCAGTGGCTATCGTTTCGCCTGGTCTCCAAAATTTTGTGCGGCCTTTCTGCCGAAAAGCAGCTTTCCGGGTGTGCTCTTTAATCAGTCTTTGCTGTTGAGCAATAGTGGCAGGAATGCGGTGGATCGTAGTGTGGGTGCTCCTGCTCCTCAGGTGTCAGCGGCATCTGACAGTGAAAGCACATGACCGAATGCGTTTCCTTCAGTTGCGGATCAACTCCCACACGGTAATCAAAAACAAAACACTCCCCATCGTAGTGGTCGCCACCAACTTCCTCGAAGTATTTTAAAATCCCCCCGTCGAGCTGATAAATTTTTTTAAAGCCGGCCTTCTCCATGTAAGGCCCTGCTTTCTCACAACGAATCCCACCCGTGCAAAACATTACGACGGGTTCGTCCTTCAGCTTCTCCGGAAGCCCATCGACAAACTTAGGAAATTCCCGGAAGGTATCAATCCCGGCGGGCAGAGCATTATGAAAGGTTCCCATTTTGACTTCATAATCATTCCGTGTATCCAGCAGCGTGAGGGAGCGTCCCTCATCGAGCCACTGCTTTAATGTTCGGGCAGGTAATTTTGGCGAAGGCCGATTTACCGGGTCAAGCCCCTCAACTCCAAAAGAGATAATCTCCTTTTTAATTTTGACCAGCATACGGCTGAAAGGCTGCTCCTCACTAAAGCTTTCCTTTGGCATCAAATTATCCAACCCAGGCAAGGCACGAATTTTTTCCAGAAAGGCATCCATATTTTCCCGCGTTCCCGCGACGAAAAGATTGATCCCCTCGGGAGCGAGGAGGATTGTCCCCTTCAGGTGCCTGCCGTTACAGAAATCGAGCAGTTCCTTTCGCAAACCGGGAAAAGTCTCCGGATCGAAAGCTGTGAATTTATAAGCAGAAAAATTAACGAACTCAGACATAAGTAAATTTTTATCGGGCATCTGCCATTATCCGGCAAAATGGTCCGCACAGAATAGCGAAGCCATCCCATACACACAAGCAGATGCTGCGACAGAACGCACAGACTTTGAAAAGCCATTTACGGTTAGCTGTGTCGCTTCGTAGTATGAAATCGCATCGAGAAACTTAGATTGGGCTTCTTCGAGAAATCGAATATTCACGGTGCGAGGTGACTGTCAACTTCGGGCATGCTCCCCTGGTATGAGAGCCCTTTAACATCTCCTAAATCAATGGCCTGAATACGTTTGCAAATCTCCCGATCCCAAGCTTTATCAATCGTCGGATCACCTGATGAATTATCAATCTCCAGCAAAAATCCGGCTAAGGCAACCCGTTGATGACTGGGGAACTGCATTGCATTCTTAGCGATTTTTTCGAACGCCGTTGCCATGCTCGCATTTTTGCAGAACCGAGCGGGGGCAGTATGTGGAAGTGAGTGATGGCACAGCATGCACACAAGTGGATGCTGTAAAGGAGCAAGAAAATACTGTGCGCCGGCAAGGTTGCTGTACCCGGAGATCAGAAAGTGATTCCGATCTGTGCGCCTATGACCAGAGCGTTGTCGATATTGCCGGTTCCGCCTGGATTGATCACCCACTGAATATCGGGTTGCACGTAGGCGAAGGGTGTGATTTGGAA
>JBKEBM010000112.1:0-5969 GCA_047973165.1 Chthoniobacterales bacterium | reverse complement strand
GCAAGTTCGACATCCGGAGTAACTTTTTCAACCTGCGGAGCCTCTGTTAGTGCCGGGGCAGGCTGGGCTTCCACAGCCACAGCAGCAGCCTCGCGTACAATCGGAGCCGTCTCTGTCACCTGCTCAACCGGTGGTGTTTCGACCTGCGGAGTCTCCGTTAGTGCCGGGGCAGTCTGAGCTTCCTCAGTCACAGCAGCAGCCTCGCTTACAATCGGAGCCGTCTCTGTCACCTGCTCAACTTGTGGTGCGTCACCCTGCGGAGCCGCTGTTAGTGTCGGAGCAGTCTGAGCTTCCTCAGCCACGGCAGGAGCTTCGCTTATAATCGGAGCCGTCTCTATCACCTGCTCAACCTGTGGTGCTTTAACCTGCGGAGCCTCTGTTAGTGCCGGAGCAGTCTGAGCTTCCTCAGTCACAGCAGGAGCTTCGCTTACAATCGGAGCCGTCTCTGTCAGATGCTCAACCTGTGGTGCTTCGGCCCGCGGAGCCTCTGTTGGTACCGGAGCAGGCTGGGCTTCCGGCGTATGTTTTTCTTCGGGGGCGGGTTCACTATGATGTATGAGGGGTATTGCGGACTGAACAGCCTCTTCCACCCGGCCTTCATCTGACAGTGCTTTAACCGCCACTGCTGCATCGAGCGAAACTTCCGGATGTTCCGAAACGGCGGGAACTGCAGAAGTTACAAATACTTTCTTCGCAAACAGCCCCTCCTGCAAATCACGCATACTTTGAGGACGTTGGCTCGGGTCTTTTGCCAGACAGGCTGCTATAATTTCCTCCCAGTATTCCGGTATATATTCAGCCTCGATTCTTAACAAAGACCTTTTTTCACTCGGAGGAACCGGAGTTTTTTCTCTGATCTGGGTTGCCAGGTCTCCGCTGAAAAATGGTGGTTTGCTGGCCAGAAGTTCGTAAAGCGTAACTCCGAGACTATAGATATCGTCCAGAACAGTTGCCTCCTCACCATTTACCTGCTGAGGGCTTTTGTAGATGAGACCTCTGGTAAGACCGCTGCCTTCCAGTCCCATGCGCTGTGCCGCTTCATCAATAACCGCTCCGATGCCAAAATCCGCTATCTTTATTTGTCCACTGTCTGTTAGCAGCAGTTTCCCAGGGTCCAGGTCCCGATGTAAGGCTCTGACCTCATCATAGGCATACGACAGAGCCTTGCATATCTGCGGGACCCACTCGTTGAGTTCATCCACCTCCAGGACCCGATTTACCTTCTTCAGACGAAGCGAAGACAAGCTCAGCCCGCTTACGCTCTCTGTGGCAAGTGCAAAGTCCTGACCATCATCCACATAGTCAAATACCCGAACAATACCTTTATGATTAAGGGAAAAACTTCTCCCCGCTTCACGCTTCAGATCATCGACGGCCAACTCGTCATTATACAACTCGCCAGGCAGGAATTTCAGAAGAACATCTCTCCCGGTCCGCTCCTCACGAGCAAGCCAGGACGAATATAAACGAGAGGGATCTCTTAAACAATTTTTTAAAGTGTATCTTCCCCCGATTTGTAGTCCCTGGATTAGGCGACCTGTTGCTTGACTTGAGGTGGTGTCATCAAAGTTCGATTTAGTCATGAGTAAGAGCGGTTGTTCAAAACTGTCTTATCTTAGCCCGGATTTCAAGCTTTAATTCTCCATACAGCCCCTCCAGAGCTTGATGAAACGCTTAAATTGCTCGCCGAAATTCACGGTGATTCAGAACTTTTTCGGAGACAAAAATCCATTTCTGTTTTCGAATAAAAAATATTTTTTAATGAAAGTAATATTTGGGTGAATGCTCGCAAACCACCATTTTAAAAGCTTCTTCAGGGATTCTAATAAAGAAAATAAATTTTTTGCCTGCCGCCAATTTCAATTTATATCCCTTTTTTTTCCAAAAAAATCAGAACCAAAAAAACGATATTTTTTGCGAAAAAGAACGGCCACAATATATAGATAAAAAATCAAAAAAAATTTTTAAAAATACAATATCCAGGCATTTTTTATGAATAACTCATTTTTCGTTCTCAATTTACCGAACAGATAAGAAAATTAAATCGGAGTATTACTAATTATTTTTACATTTACGAAATTTAAATTAATTGAATAATTATACGATTATAAGTTATAGTATTTAAAACTAATGAAATCTGAAAAAATGCTTCATCCGGGAAGTTCGTGTGTATGGAGAGAAAGGGTGAGATTAAAAGAAGATGAGGCGAAAAGTGAAACCGGTAGGGTCGTTTTGACAAAACGACTGCGTAGTGTGACGTTTTCAACATTCTGCGGTCGTTACCAGTCGGTTCCTTGAAATGGCTCTCAGGGGATTGCCACGTTGTGACGTAAAAATCGACGCCTTTTTTTTCTTATACACATGAACTTTCCGGATGAACCGAAAAAATTGGATATCGCTCAGACAAAAAGTGACATTTTCACTTTATCCGGCTATCTCCAAAGTATGAAAATCTTAATGGCAGCAGCAGAGGCCGCACCCTTTACTCCCACCGGCAGCTTTGCGGAACATGTCACAAAACTGGCAGAAACTCTGAATGACGGTGATCATCAGGTCAGTCTGGTCCTGCCTTACTACCGCTCCTGTCATCAGCTCCGAAATGCAGCAGAAAAAATCCTCCCCACGGGTTTAAGACTCAGTGTTCCGGTTGGCAATGCCTCTCTCTCTTTCGACGTTCTGGAAACCCGGACTCCGGAGGACCTGCAGGTTTTCTTTATCCGGCGAGACGAATTTTTTGATCGCTCCGGAATCTACGGAGGCGAAGATGAGGACTACCAGGACAACGCAGCACGGTTCATTTTTTTCAGCCGGGCAGTTCTCGAACTGGCCAGGCATGCCGATCCCAGTCCCGATATTATTCACGGACACGACTGGCCCTGCGGCCTCATCCCTGTTTTTGGAAAATACGCCAAACTACCTTTTCGTCAGTTTTTCAGCGCACATGATTTACATTTTCAGGGAAATTTCTGGAGTCACGATTTCGCGCTGACCCAGTTACCTGCATCCTGTTTCTCGCCGGAAGGAGTTGAGTTTTTCGGAAGTATGAATTTCCTGAAATCGGGAATATTATTTGCCGATAAAGTCCTCCTGCAAAGCGAGCTCCTTGTAAATGAAGCCCAGCTTCGTGGTCAGGGTTTTGGCTTGGAAAGCCTGCTCTCCAAACAAGCGAAAAAACTGACAGGTATTCCCTTCGGAATCGACGACAATGTCCGGAATCCCGCAAAAGACGAGCAGCTTGCCACCGGAGACTCAGCACGGAGTCCTGCAGGAAAAACTCCCTCTCGCAATGCTGCACTGCGAGCCTTTGACCTCATCTCTCAGCCAAAAGGCCCCGTCGTATATTACGCACCGGGTTTTCAGAATCAGAAAAATGCTGAGGCTGCTCTGCACCTTGCAGACGCACTCGATCACCTGCTTGTCGGCGACAACCGCATCATCGTCCTCGGCAAAATATCACCTGCCAGCACTGCAGCCTTCACCACAGCCGTACGAAAACATAAAGGAAAAATTGCCTTTGTTCCCGAAGCAAGCGACGAACAAAAACACCAGGCCCTGGCTGGCAGCGATATTTTTCTCAACTTTGCACTGCAGGCCAGCGAAGCCGATACGCTCATCAAAGCTCTGCGTTACGGTCTCGTCCCAATGCTTTGCATGCGACCAGGACTCTTTCAGTTCGTGACAGACGTTGATACCGGTGAAGGAAACGGTTTCCTGAGTAATGAAAGCAGTGCCGTCGCTCTCGCCGATACTTTTCAACGCGCAGAAAAACTTTTCCGGACTCCTGGAGCCTGGGCGCCAATTGTTACCAGGTGTTTTGAAAAAGATTTTTCGTGGAAAGCAAATGCCGCTCGCCACAACACCTGCTACACGACACTTTAAAGCTCCCCCCGATTTAAGAAATGCTCCCGAAATTAGTTACCCAAATTCCGGGACCTCGCTCCAGGGAACTGGCAAAAGAACTCGCCCGCTCCGAATCTCAAAACATCACTTATCTTGCCAGCGACTTCCCCATTTTTTGGAAACGCGCTGCAGGCTGCAACGTATGGGATGCAGACGGCAACCGCTACCTCGACTTCACCTCCGCCTTCGGGGTTGCCGGACTTGGACACGGACCAAAAGAAATCGTCTCTGCCCTCAAAAAACAAGCAGCAGACCTCCCCCACGCCATGGGTGACGTCCACCCTACCGAAAACAAAGTCCGACTTTGCCAGCAACTCAGTGCTATCACTTTCGAACGCTGGTCTCCCGGCGCAAAAGCCAAAACCATCCTCACAAACAGTGGCTCCGAAGCCGTCGAAGCTGCTCTGAAAACAGCTCTCATCGTCACCGGCAAGCCCGGTGTCCTGTCTTTTGAGGGAGCCTATCACGGCCTCGGACACGGCGCTCTTACGGTCTCCGGACTCGACTATTTTCGCTCACCTTTTCGCTCACAACTCGCCCGCTTCGGAACCCAGGTTTCTTTTCCCGACACCGACAATCTCGAAGCTATCCTCTCCGAAATCGAAGTCATGCTGACAAAGAAAAAAATCGGAGCCGTCCTGGTCGAACCCATCCAGGGGCGTGCCGGCGAACGTGTCCCACCCTCCGATTTTCTTTCCCGACTACGGTGCATCTGCAATCAACATCAGGTCCTGCTCATCCTCGACGAAATCTACACCGGCTTCAACCGCACGGGAAGCCTCTTTGCCTGCGAACACTCCGGCGTAATCCCCGATCTCATTTGTCTTGGAAAAGGACTCAGCTCACTCTTTCCAATCGCGGCCTGCGTGGGGCTGCAAAAACACATGGACGCCTGGCCTGAATCCACCGGAGAAGCTCTCCACACAAGCACCTTCCTCGGCAACCCCATGGGCTGCGCCGCTGCGCTCGAATCCATCAGGCTGCACCTCCGGCCTGAAACCCAAAAAGCCGCCCAGGCATCTGCTGAAATCCTGCGAGCAAGCCTCGCCGAAATAAGCTCTCCTGCCATTGCCGAAATTCGCGGTGCCGGCCTTCTGATCGGCATCCTACTCAAAAATCAACCGCAAATCACCGCCTCCGAACTGGCCGCTCGCTTCGTTCCCTACGCCCTGCAGCACGGCCTGCTCATTCTCGCAAGCGGCCCCGCCGGCGACGTCATCTCGCTGTGCCCGCCATTTTTTATGAGCGAAAAAGAACTCCGTTTCCCCGCAAAACTACTTCAGGAATACCTGACATCCCGATTGGGGTCTGTCTCGTAATCAAGTGCCAGCCGCTCCGTGATATGCGGCTTGATGACCTCCTCCACAAACTTAATGTGGATCGCATGGTCCGCATACATAGCAAGCTTGTCCATCGAGTCCACCTCGACGCTCAGAAAAAACTCCCACTCGCTCTCCGGGTCAATTTTTTTACCACATTTAACCCCGAGGACCTCCGGGATTTTAAGAAGCTGACTGCGCGTCCGGCGCATCATCCACTCCACCGTATCATCCTCCACCTCCGGCTTTAGCTTGAAGAGAACGAGGTGATAAATCATGGGCTTTTTAAAAAAGATACAAACTCAACTCCTGCAAATAAGAAAAAAACTGCCGGGCAAACAATCGCCCCGTCAGTTCCGCCACTCAAGGGCACCCTTCTTTATCGCATAAATGTAGCCGATCATTAAAAGCACAACGAAGCTCAGCATACTCCACAAAATAATCGTCCCGTGCGACGCAATATATTCCTGAAAAACAACAGCCCAGGGATACATAAATACAACCTCAATATCGAAAAGGATAAACAGCATCGCCACCAAATAAAACTTCACGCTGAAGCGCGGCTGTGGCCCCGCCTCGGGTATAATCCCGCATTCGTAAGCCGTATCCTTGATCCTGCTGCGCTTCCCGACACGGCAAAGCAACAAGTTACTCCCAAGTGCCACCACTCCAAAACCAACAGCGATGATTACATGAATCAGAACCGGCAAATATTCAATCAGCATAGTGACGCTATAAGTAAAGCCACGA
>JBKEBM010000083.1:0-6470 GCA_047973165.1 Chthoniobacterales bacterium | reverse complement strand
TATTTTCAAACAGCACATCCTGCGCCAGGCTCTGTGGTTCAGCTCCCGCTTTAATCGCTGTTACAAAATTCAGTAAAACCTCCTGCGAATCTGAAAAAATAATCCACCCCTTCACATTCGCTGAGATCAGAGTAATCCCCCCCTTTAAAATCTGCGAAATTATCTCAACCCCATCGACTGTTTCCTTCGTCAGGATCGGCTCTGTTTCCGAACCCGCCAGAAACTCACGCATGCGCTGTAAACCAGCTTCAGCACTACTTTTCGAACCCACATAATGCACCCCTCCAAGCAAGGCCAGCCCCTGATCCCCTCGATCCAGCAACGATGCAAAAACCTGCTTAGGCTGGAGCGAAACAAGGTATCCCCCTCCCTGCGAGGCTTCTTCTGTTGCCCAAAATTCCGACTCTGTCCCCTCAATCGCTTTTAAAATATCTTCATTTGAAAAAAGCTTTGCCAGAGAAGTCTGCATCCACTGCAGACTCGTTCCAGGCAAATCTTCAATCGCAAGCAAAGCAATCGTTTCCTGCGTAAGATAATTGGCAACCGGCTGAGAACGTCGCATCTGCGCCACCTTCCAGAGTACCACTCCGCCAGCCAAAACAAGCAGAATTGCTAAAATCAGGAGAATTTTTTTCATAAATGATCAGTAGTTAAAGGTAAATCTGACTTCAGCGCAACCCAACGGCTCTACGAACTCGGGCAAGAACCCTTTCAGCCTCCGCATTCGCCCGCTCCGCACCTTCGTGCAGCACAGACTCCACGTAAGACTTATCTGCAATCAACTCCTGACGCCGCTGACGCATCGGAGCAAAATATTCCCAGGCCGCCGCAAAAAGACGCTTCTTAAAGTCTCCATACCCCACTCCCCCGGTCCGAAACTCTTCGAGCATCGTTTTGTAATCAGCCTCCGAAGCCAGCAAAGCATAGAGAGCCAGAATAGCGGAACCCTCAGTTTCCTTCGGCTCATCAATCGGAGTGCTGTCCGTTTTGATCCCCATGATACGCTTTCGCAGCGGCTTCTCCTCCAAAAAAATCTCAATCGTATTCCCGTAGCTCTTACTCATTTTCGCCCCATCCACACCGGGAATCACCGCCGCACTTTCCTCAATACGCGCCTCCGGCAATTTAAAAACATCCCCGTAAAGCTCATTCACTTTCACCGCAATATCACGGGTCACCTCAAGATGCTGCTTCTGGTCCCGACCCACCGGAACCACATCACTGTTATAAGCCAGAATATCCGCAGCCATCAGCACTGGATAGCTGAAAAGCCCGTGTGAAGCCGCAAATCCCTTTGCCAGCTTATCCTTATAAGAATGACAACGCTCCAGCAGCCCCATCGGCGTCACCGTACTCAAAATCCACGTCAGCTCCGTAACAATCGACACATCCGACTGACGAAAAAAACAAGCCCGTTTCGGATCCAGTCCGCAGGCCAGAAAATCCAGAGCGACATTCCAAACATTTTCACGCAGCGCATCGCCATCATGCACCGTTGTCAGAGCATGTAAGTCCGCAATAAAATAAAAAGCCTCCCCCTCGTCCTGCAGGGCAATTGCCGGACGCATCATCCCGAAATAGTTCCCGAGATGCAACTGCCCCGAAGGCTGAATACCAGAAAGAATACGCATAAGCCGCAGATAGTCCCCGTAAGCTCCTCCAAGGTCAAGCACCTGTCATGCGAAAAGTATCCCACATCTCCCGCTTCCATGCTTGATAAAATATCTCTCTTGCTTCAGATGAATACGTGAAAGCATCCCGCAGCTGCCTTATCTTTTATCTGCTCCTCGCCATCCTCTCGCTCGGCCTCATCGTCGTTTCATTTCAATTCGACACCCCCGTCCGCAATGCAATCCTCGAAAAACAGGGCAAAGACTGGAAAAAAACCAGCAACTACGAAATGGTCGCCAGCATCAGTAAATACGGCGACTGGCCCCAGCTCGCCCTGATCGGCGTCATTGGAATCGCCATCGCTGCACGCCTGCGCTCCCGCCGCTGGACAGAAATTCTCGCCGCCGCCCTCATCGCCTCCACCGCCGCCGGCATCCTCGCAAATTTCTCCCGGCTCAGCACCGGACGAACCCGCCCGCGCGAAAGTCCCAAAATCGAACAAGGCTTTTACGGCCCCTGGCACGACGGCAAACTCACCGTCGGCAACTCAAAGTTCAACTCCTTCCCCTCCGGCCACACCGCCACCGCCGTCGGCTTCGCCGCCCCATTCCTTTTCGCACGCACCCTCCTCAGCATTCCCATTTTCACGCTCGCTCTGCTCATCGCCTGGTCACGCATGGCACTCGGTGCCCACCATTTATCGGATGTAGTAACCTCCACTCTCCTGGCTCTCTTCGTCGGCTGGTTCACCCTCCGCTGGGTTCGCGAAAAAGGAGAGACGACTCTGCATTCCCTCCTCACCTGGTTCCGCGCACGCTTCCTCAAAAAAGCAAACTAACAGCATGGCCCAGGCTCACTTCCTCGACCAGTTCACAGAAAAAAGTACCACGCTGCTCAAAACCCGCAGCTTCCGCATCCTCTTCTGGCTACTCATTGCCCTACTGCTCATCGGATCAAATCTCCCCTGGCACCTCGACGACTACGATCAGGCCAAGCAAGCCTACGTAAGCTACGAAATCGTCAACGGCGGAGACTGGTGGTTCCAGCACACTCCAAAAATGAAAAGTGCCACAAAGCCCCCCCTCCTCGGCTGGCTCTCCGCCCTGCTCTACTACACCACCGGAAGCTGGGCACTCGCCTGGCGCATTCCCGGATGCATCGCCGCTCTCATCCTTCTCGGCCTGATGTGGCGCGAAGGAAACCGCCTCCTCCCCGAGATCGGCGGCATCTTCGCCGTTGCCATTTTCTACATAAATTTCCTCACCCCACGTATCGCCACCCTTGTCCGCACCGACATGTTTCTGGCCCTCAGCATCGGCCTCTGCGGCTGGCTTATTTTTGATCACCTGCAGCGCAAAAGCCCCTGGACAATCCAGGCAAAAAGCCTCTTCTGCCTCAGCATGGCTGCCTCCCTCCTCACAAAAGGCCCCATCATTTACGCCTTCCTCCTACCCGGAATGCTCGCCTGGTTCTTTTTTGTAAAACCTAAAACCTCCCGCCAATTCATTTGGAGCGGCTGGTGGACCTGGGCCTTCCCCCTGCTCATCTTCGCTGCCTGGGCCATCCTCGGCATCCTCCTCAGCGACGCCTTTTACCAGGACGTCGTCGTAAAAGAATTTCTCTCCCGCTTCAAAGACGGCTCCACAAACGACACCCGCGGCCAACCCATCTATTTCTACCTCCCGCACATTATCCACAAACTCCTCCCCTGGAGCCTCCTCCTCATCGGCCTCCCAATCTTTCAAAAATCCCTTCGCAAAAATCTGCGCGAACGCCCCGAGCTCCTCTGGCTCGTCTGCTGGACCCTCGGCAGCATCCTCCTTATGAGCCTCATCCCCAGCAAACGCGTAGACCGCCTTTACCCCATCGTCATTCCTGCCACCCTCCTGCTCACCGCGATGCTCGCAAGCCTGTGGACCTCTCCAAAAATACGCGCTATCGCCACAGCCACACTCTTCGCCTCCATCCTGCTCTGGACCTCCTACTTCACCGGACTCGTCATTTGGAACTATAACAACAACACCCTCCGCATAAAAAACCTCGCCATCGACGTCCAAACCCAACTCGAAAAACACAATCTTCAGCACCTCGCCGTCATGGAATCCAACGACGAAGGACTCGCCATGTATCTCGGCCAGCGACAATTTTACGACACCACCGAAACCATTCGCGGCATGGTCGATGGTCCCTTCGATGCCGTCCTCCTGCCCGACCGCCGCCTCCCGCGCATGGAGAAATCCCTCGGCCCGCTCGATGTCATCTGGACAAGCCCCGACCCCGGAAAAAACGAAAAAGGTCACTACCTCCTCATCAAATGGGAACAAAAAAAATCTCCCGATCCGCAGTAAAAAAATTCCGTTTTAAAATTCCTCGCATCCCCCCCCACCCTGTGCGATTCTGAAACAACACACTCTTAAACACTCTTAAAATACCATGCTCATCTCCGACAATCTCACCGCACAAATCAACACCCAAATCGGCAACGAATTCGGCGCAAGCCTCCAATACACCGCCATCGCCGCCCACTTCGATTCAGAATCCCTGCCCCAGCTTGCCAACTTCTTCTACCGCCAGTCCACCGAAGAACGCGACCACGCCATGAAGTTCATTAAATTCCTCCTCGACGCTGGTGCCCGGGTCGAACTCCCCGCCATCGAAAAACCCATTTCCAAGTTTCCCTTCGCCGAAGACGCCGTCCGCCTCTCCCTCGATCAGGAAATCAAAGTTACCGACCAGATCAACAGCCTCATGGACTGCGCACTAAAAGAAAACAACCACATCGCCAGCACCTTCCTCCAGTGGTTCGTCACCGAACAACTCGAAGAAGTCAGCTCCATGGACCAGCTCTTAAAAATCGTCCAGCGTGCCGGCGAAGGCAATCTCCTCCTCGTCGAACAATACCTCGGCGACGGCGGTCTGAAAGTGCAAACCCAATTCAGCAACAAATAAATCGCCATGAGCAACGAATCCGGCACTCCACTCTCACGCTCCGTCGACGTCATCCGCATCCCCAGCGGTGAGCAAATCACCCTCCCCGAGGGCACCCACGTCGTTATCACCCAGGCCCTTGGCTCCGCCTTCACTCTCCTCATTCCCGCCCAGGCCGGACTCTTTCGCCTGGAAGGCAGCGACGCCGACGCCATCGGACGAGAAGTTCCAAAAAGTGAAGAAAGCACCACCCCACCCGCCGACCTCGAACAAGCCGTCTGGGCCTGTCTGAAATCCTGCTTCGACCCCGAGATTCCGGTAAATATCGTCGACCTCGGCCTCATCTACGGCATGTCCGTCGAAAAAGCCGCCGATGAGAACTCCAACGTCCAGGTGCAAATGACCCTCACCGCCCCCGGCTGCGGCATGGGCCCCATCATCGCCTCCGAAGCCCGACAAAAAATTCTCGCTCTCGAAGGCGTCAGCGAAGCCTCCGTCGATCTCGTCTGGGAACCCGCCTGGACCCCCGAACGCATCTCAGAAGAAGGACGCCAAAAGCTGGGCATGGTATAAAGATAAAATATTTCTGCAGAAAACAAAAATGATATCCCTCGGTCTCGACTGCGGAACTCAAAGCACAAAATGCATCGCTCTCGATGTTGAGGAGGGAGAAATTTTAACCTCCGCACAAAAAGGTTACAGCTTTGTACCCAACCTCTCCGAGGGACATCTCGAACAAAACCCACAAGACTGGATTGCCGCCGCGCAAGCCACCATCACCGAAGTCCTCAGCAAACTCGGCGACCGCAAAAAAGACGTCCGCTCCATCGGCGTCAGCGGTCAGCAACACGGCCTCGTCGTCCTCGACAAAAACAACTCTCCTATCCGACCGGCCAAGCTCTGGTGCGACACATCCACAGTCGCCGAGTGCGACGAAATTACTAAAAAAATGGGTGGCACAGAAGCTGTCATCAAAGCCTGTGGCAACGCAATGCTACCCGGCTACACCCTCCCAAAAATTCTCTGGCTTGCAAAAAATGAGCCGGAAAATTACGCCCGAATCCAGCATTTTCTCCTCCCACACGACTACCTGAACTTCTGGCTAACCGGTCAGTTTTCCATGGAATACGGCGACGCCTCCGGCACTGCACTCATGGACATCAGCAATCGCACCTGGAGCGAGGAACTCGCCGCCACAGTCGATGATCCAAAAAAAATCCTGGAAAAACTTCCACCGCTGAAATCCTCGATCACCGAAGCCGGACTGCTCCGCGGCAAGCTAATGCAGGACTGGCAACTCGACGAATCCGTCCTCATAAGTGCAGGCGGCGGAGACAACATGATGGGTGCCATCGGCACCGGCAATGTCGCCCCCGGCCTCTTCACAGCCAGCCTCGGAACCAGCGGCACCCTTTACGCCTTTTCAGAAACTCCCGTCATTGATCCTGCCGGTGAAATCGCCGCCTTCTGCGACAGCACAAACAACTGGCTCCCGCTCGCCTGCACTATGAATGTCACCCTTGTGACCGAACGCATCGCAAAAATGGCAAACTGGGATCACCGCGAATTGGACAATCACCTCTCCACAACCCCAGCCGGAGCCGACGGACTCCTTCTCCTCCCCTACCTCACCGGCGAACGCACTCCAAATCTCCCGTGCGGCAGTGGCGTTCTGCACGGAATCAGCACAGATAATTTCGACCTTCCGCACCTCGCACGTGCCGCAGCCGAAGGCGTAACCCTCGGTCTCGGATACGGCCTCTCTCGTTTCTGCGAGCTCGGCGTCGAGCCAACAGAAATCCGCCTCACCGGCGGCGGCAGCAACAGCCCGACCTGGCGCCAAATCTGCGCCTCCGTTTTTAATACCCCCGTCGTTTGCCTCAAACGCAGCGATGGAGCCGCCCTCGGTGCGGCCCTCCACGCGGCCTGGC
>JBKEBM010000063.1:0-4351 GCA_047973165.1 Chthoniobacterales bacterium | reverse complement strand
CGAAACCAACGCTTCAAGCTAATCACTTATCGTATTGGAGACGATCACCGCAGCGAACTCTACGACCTCGAAAACGACCCCTGGGAAACCAACAACCTCGCAGAAAAAAAAGAATACGCCGCAACAAAAAAAGAACTAATCACCGCCCTGCAAGACTGGCAGGTTCGGAATGGCGATACACAGAGTCTGTAAAAATAGTGGAAAAAAGGCTTCATCCGGGAAGTTCGTGTGTATGGAGAGAAAGGGTGAGATTAAAGAGGATGAGGCGAAAACTGAAACACCGGTAGGGTCGTTTTGATAAAACGACCCTACCGGGGCAAAAAAAACAGACTTTGAAGGGGGAAAGCAACCCCGTTGGGGTAGAGAGAAATCGGTCGAATACCTGGGGTAGCTTTGTAACCCCAGGCTTTAGGGGGTTGCCTCGTTGTGGCGTAAAAACCGACGCCTTTTTTTCTTATACACATGAACTTTCCGGATGAACCTTATTTTTAAAAATACCCGGGGAAATCAGGATGACTCTTTATCGAGGTCGCTGACAGATCGCCTGAAGCAGTCCATGTTTTCCTGCTGCCAGTCGGGATCGAGACGAACGTCTTTGCTTTGTCCTGTATTTCCGATTTCAGCCGGCGGAGTGGGGTCATCTTTTTTTCGGAGTTCCCACCAGCATTTGCCGTGGTGATTGTGTTCGTGGTCGATGACATAGCCCGCATCGCGCATGGCCGGGCCGATCCAGCCCATGCAATGGTCGCAGTAGTCGCTGTGCTGTTCGAGATTATTGGCGATGAGAAAGCCTTTGGAGGGGCAGGTGTGCATGTCAAAGCGGAGGTGCTTGTCGTCCGAATGGAAGGTGTAACCCGCAGCTTCTTCGTCGAGAGTGTGGCCCCAGTATTTGAGCATTCCTGGAACGCCCTGGGAGATGAGTGCACGGGCGTGTCTTTGGGAGTCCTGGCTGATGCCTTCATCCCAGTATTCCCGCAGGAGTTTGTCTCCACCTTGTTTTTCCAGCCAGTCGAAGGTCCATTCGTAATGGCCGCAGAAGTCGTAGGTTCCGATCATGAGCAGGTGTTGATGAGGGTTAAGTCCTGTGGCGGAGTGTCGGGATTTTTTTTAAAAAAATGCTGCCTGCAACTTCCGGCACCGCCTTCGATACGAACGCTCAAACCTGCAGGAGCAGCCATGGCTTCGCTGACGTAGTAGCAGTGCTGACAAAAAGTGGAGTGGATCGTCCGATTGTTGTTTTGCAGGTGAGCGATTGCCGGGCATTTTTTTACCTGAATCTCAACCTCCTGGTCGCTGAGTTTTACTTCAGTTGCTTCGTCTTCATTTTCGTCCGGGAGCGGTTCTGCCTGGAAAAAATCTTTCCAATACTGCGCGACGGCGGGAAGTCCGCCACGAGACCAGATTTCAGTAACGGGTTTATAATAAGAGGAGCCGAGCTGCTGCCAGTATCTGATGAGTCCTTCGTGACCGAGCTTTTGCTGGACGAACCGGAAGGTCGCATTGATTCCAAAATAAAAATCCGCCGCACCTTTCGGCTTGCTGTCGTGGTAGGGAAGAGAACTTTTTTCCGGCATGGCTTTTTTCGGGGAGGCTCAGGTGTGAAGCCAGGGCGTGTTTTCCACTGCCTGATCGACCGCTTTTTTGCAGGGGTCTGTGAGTGGATAGTCGAGAACGTTGTTCCATTCGGCGAAGACTCCGAGGCGAATAAGCATGTATTTTAAACCCGCGAGCCAGCAGGAAATATTTTCCCCGCCGTAGGCTGCAAAGAGGACTTCCTGAGTTTGTTTATCCAGGGCCTTTGCTGCCTCGATGTCATTGCTCTGATAAAGGTTCATGACCTCACGAACGGCGGCTGCAGTGAGGATCATCCCTCCGAAAAATGCACCGTCATAACCCTCCTGCAGTGCCTGTATAAGAGAAAATTCATCTCCGGAGTTGACGCGAAGTTCCGGGCGTTTTTTACGAACTTCGCACATAGCCTGGAAATGGTCAGGGTCTTGGGCCGCACTGTTTTTGACAGAGTAAATTTTGGGGTGTGCGAGAATATCCGGCAAAATTTCTGTGGGCACGGGAATACTGGAATTTCGCCCCCTATCGTAAAAAATAAGCGGCAGCGGGCTTCGTTCGCAGATGTCGATATAATATTTGCTCAGGCGCTCCGGTGTGGCTCGCATCAGAAAATAAGGCTGTGCAAGAACAGCGAAATCGGCTCCCCAGTTTTTTGCGGACTCGATGCGTTCGAGAACAGGGTTTTCCGAGTTGTCCGTGACCTGGACAGCGATTTTTATTTTCTTTTCCGCACTTTCGACCGCGTGGGTTACGAGGTCTCTGAGGTCGAAAGAACTCAGCCAGGGTCCCTCTCCGCAGCTTCCGCCCAGCATCACTCCATCGCATTTCAGCGCGATGTGACGTTGTATCATTCGCTGAGTGGCCGGCAGATCGATCTTAAAATTTTTTGTAAAAGGAGTTGGCGTGGCACTCCAGACGTCGAGGGGCGAAGATGACAGGTTCATGGGTTGAAAAAATTAAGAGGTTTCCTGAAAGCCGAATTTTTATCCGTGGGTTATTTCTCTTTTTCTGATAAGCCAAAAAGGTGACGGCAAATGCTTCGAGAACATTATTTCATAGCTGTGTGATACTAATGCATAGAAATCCCTTTTCATCTGTTGTCGGCTGGTAGATGATGAGGAGCTATGTCGGGATTGTTTGAAGATTACAGCCTGGATGGCTTTTTTGATGAGATGTTTGATTCAGCGGATAAAGTACGTCCGCATTATGCCCTGCTAAAGGAACGCCTGGATTTGCTGGAGGACGGCGAGCTTGACCGAAAGCGGCTGCTGGCTGAGAGCACCTATCTCGACCAGGGGATCACATTTACAGTTTACAGCGATGACGAGGGAACAGAGAAAATTTTCCCTTTTGATGTCTGCCCCCGAATCATTCCGGCTGCCGAGTGGACACATATTGAACGCGGGCTGAAACAACGCATCAAAGCTCTGAATATGTTTCTGCAGGATATCTATCATGAGCAGCGGATTTTGAAGGAGAAAGTGATCCCGGAGGAAATCATTCGCTCTGCCAGGCACTTTCGTCCGGAAATGGTGGGAATCGATGTTCCCCGCGACCTTTATATCCATATTTGCGGTTCGGATCTGATCCGCGACAGTGAGGGAAACTATCTCGTCCTTGAGGATAACGGACGCTGCCCCTCCGGAGTTTCTTATTTACTGGAAAACCGCCAGGCAATGAAGCGTGTCTTCCCCCGTTTGTTTAATCACTATTCGGTGCGTCCGGTGGCCTCGTATCCCCAGGAGTTACTTTCCGTTTTGCGATATGTCGCTCCAAATCCCGATGACAATCCGACAGCAGTTCTCCTGACCCCCGGAGTTTTCAATTCGGCTTATTTTGAGCACTCCTTTCTGGCTCGCTCGATGGGGATCGAGATTGTTACCGGCCCGGATTTGGTGGTGCGGGATCATTTTGTTTATATGAAAACAACTGCCGGGCTGCAAAAGGTGGATGTTATTTACAGGCGGCTGGACGATGATTTTCTGGACCCCACTGTTTTTCGTAAGGATTCAGTTCTGGGGGTTCCTGGTATTGTGGAGGCCCAGCGCAGGGGTAATGTGAATCTTGTTAACAGCATCGGGACAGGCGTGGCAGATGATAAAGTCATGTATTATTATGTTCCGAAAATGATAGAGTTTTATCTGTCAGAAGAGCCGATTCTGCCAAATGTTGAGACTTATCTTTCAGCCGAAGAAAAGGATAGAACTTATATCCTGGACAACCTTGAAAAGCTGGTTGTCAAAGCAGCAAATGAGAGCGGTGGGTATGGTATGATGATAGGTCCGCATGCCTCACGAGATGAAATACTGAAATTCCGTGAAGCTATCATTGCAGACCCACGAGGGTATATTGCCCAGCCGGTTATTCAACTCTCCAGAAGTCCGTCTTATTGCGATGGAAAGTTGGAGGGGCGACATATTGATTTGCGCCCTTACATTTTGTGTGGAGAAAAGACAACGATCATACCAGGAGGACTCACGAGGGTGGCTTTAAAGAAAGGGTCGCTTGTCGTAAACTCATCTCAGGGTGGCGGAAGTAAGGATACCTGGGTTCTTGATCAAAGGGATAATTCACCCGCTAAAGACGAAATTGATAAATCAACTCTGTAATATATATTTTCTACTATGCTTAGTCGTGTTGCTGAATCTTGTTTTTGGATGAGTCGTTATATTGAACGAGCAGAAACCAGTGCTCGTTTGTTAGACGTGAATATGCAGCTTTTACTGGATTTTGAAAACCAGGACAGAGGGCTGACCGGGGTTGACACCAGACACTGGATTCC
>JBKEBM010000031.1:0-8967 GCA_047973165.1 Chthoniobacterales bacterium | reverse complement strand
GGTAGTGTGATTTTTGCTTCCGTTGCCTCTTCCAGAACTTTGGTTACTCGTTTTCTTAAATCGTCCTGAAAACTTTCGGGGGTGACGTCTTTCGGAATGGGCGGCTGCAGGGTGGAGAGTTCTTTTTTAAAGGAGTCCAGACGAGCCTGCCATGCGTTAATGGTGGCTTCGGTTGCTTTGAGATTTTCCTCGCTTGGAAAGGGGCTTTGCTCCTGGAGGCCGTGGAGTTTTTGAATACTCGTATCGTATGCAGCGGACTGTTCGTTGTATTTGCTGTAGTTTGTCCATGCAAAATAAGCAGCGGCACCGATGGCGATAACGGTGATGAGCAGGTAGGCGGAGAGAAAGGTGTTGGATTTGACCCAGTTCATTTTATTTCAAAGGAATGGCGTTTTTCAGAGGAAGAATGAGTTCATAGGAGTAGGCCCATGTCTGGCCGTCGACGGTACTGCGAGTGCTGATGATTTTTGATCGGTTTGAGGAGTCGATTGAAAACAACGGGGACTGTGCAAGACGTTCGACAAACTGATCGATGACGGTTGCACGGGCTTCATTGTCGAGATAAAGCCCGCTGATGCGAAGGGCATTGATAGCATTTTCTGCTTTGGCCTGATCAGGACTATTGGGAGCTCTTGGGGCACCGCGCCGATCGGACCTTTTTGCTGTGGTTGCTTCTTTTGCTTCTCCGAATTCAACAGGGTTTCCGTTGGCAAGAGGGGTCATTTTTGTGATCCACACAAATCGCTCGGGAACGGCTTTTGCAAGCTCGTTGACGACAGCGGACCAGACGAAGCGCTCCTGGTTTGCCAGCAGCAGCGGGGCGTTTTCTTTAGCCAGCTTTGCACGGGTGTCGTTCGCTGCTTTAATTTTTTTGGAAAGTCCGTCCAAGCTGTTCGTATCGCTGACGATTTGCTGGTTAATTTGTTCCTGAATGCCTGCAGCCTGTTGATAGTAAAGCCCGAGAGCGCCGAGTGCCGCTGCGGCACAGGCTGTGGCTGCGATAAGGATGGGTTTGCGTTTTTCCAAGTCCTGCTGCTGGAGTAGAGAGGCGGGGCGCAGATTGATTTCCAGCGGGCTGTCGCCGAGGTTTCGGATACCGGCTCCAACCAATTCACCGAGGCTGTGCACACGCTCCTGAGCGAGTTTGGCAACATCGGGGTTTTCAATTACAACATTTCTGAAGGGATTAAGAAACTCTACGGGCATTTGCAGCTTCTCGTTGAAAAACTCAACCATGTAGGGAAAGGAGACCGTGCCTCCGCAAAGCAGGACACGCACAGGCTGAGAACCGTCCTGATTAGCACGATAGAAACTGATGGAGCGGGTGATGTCTGCGTGCAGACGGGTCAGGGTATTGCGAATGAGTTTGGATATTTTGGCCTCTGTGGGATCGGTGGGCTCTGCGTAGGCACCTCCCAGGCCGACGAAACCTTTTTCTTTTTTCAGGTGTTCGGCAACGAGCAGTTCACCCTCCAGTTCTTTATGAATGGCTGCTGTGATAGTTTGTCCGCCAATGGGGATACTTCGGCTGAAGGCTTTATCTCCATTTACGAAAATCAGATTTGTGGTTCGTGCGCCAACGTCCACAATCATACTGGTTCCGGTGTAGTCCGGGTAATTAAAGCGGAATGTGTTGTAGAGAGCCATGGGGGCAACATCCACCGTTTCGGTTCGCAGCCCGGAGGCCTGGACAGCATCGTTTGTGGCGGAGAGCTGGTCAGCTTTTATGGCTACCAGGACCACATCCCAGTTACCTTCTTTGGCTTCTCCCATGATCTGGTAGTCCCAAACGACTTCGTCAATCGGAAAGGGGACGTTTTGCTGCGCTTCGAAGCTGATGACGGAACGGACGTCCTCGGGAGTTGCACCGGGAAGTTTTACAAAGCGCGTGAAGACGGATTGTGAGGGCAGGCAGATATTTACCTTGTCGCCCGGTTTAAACCCTGCGGCACCCTTCAACTCTTCGATGGCAATTTTTAATTGTTCGGGGCGGGTTGCATCTGCCGCCGGGTCCACGATAAGTTCAGTTTCGTGAAGTGCGACTAATGAAAGCCCCCCTTGGGGGAGAGCCCGGAACTCCGCAAGTTTTACGGTTTGCATTCCGAGGTCGAGTGCGAAAAATCGATTTACTGCTGCCATGCGTATGAAAGGTGTCTAACAGAAAACGGGTTGAATCAAATAAAAAAGGGCGAGGTCTGTCAGTTGGAAGCTTTGAGTGCCTCGTAGTAGTCCCAGTTTAACGGGCCGAAGGGTGTCTCGTTTTTATTGAGAACGTATCCCTGCACCTGCTGCATATTTTGCCACCAGGGTTGTTTTTTATCTGCACCTGAGCTGTTGGCCGCAACCATTTGTCCCTGACGGGTAATGGTTACCCCGATATTCTTAACAGCACTGGAGCTTGAACCCGGGATTTTTCCACCGAAAAAACGCTCAAGCGTCCTGGGGCTGACGAAGGCCGCCGAGTGCATGTCTTTACCGACCGGGATAGCCGTGTGGGTGACCTGGCCAACGAGAAGAGTCCCTTGGGGAAATTCTTTGCTCTTATTATTGAGAAGGATGTAGTAGGTGAAAGTGAGTTCGTCCACAAAGGGGATAACCTGTTTCTGCCGGGGTTGCCAGCCAAAGGTTACATCAATCTCAAGCCAGTCTTTGGCAGCGGTTTTTTTGCCTTTGGGACCAAGTGAGTAGCTGTAGTCTGGAGTTTTGATGAGGTCGGGCTCGATTTTCAGCACGGCGAATTCGGTATTTACGGCTCCCTGCGCATGGAGGGATGAAAGCATGAGCGGAGTTGCAAGGAGAGCAGCTGTAATGGTGAGGAGTTTCATAATAATACTTTGTAGAGGGATTCTGTGGGGTGTTTTGTTTCTTTTTGTCTGACGTGTAATTCTGTTGAAATTAAAGAAGGCATCTTCCTTTTTTTTAAAAGAAAGTCGCTTTCTGCAATAAAAGGCAATCACCTTTTAGAGCCTGCCACGAAAATACTCAATGGTTTTTGTTATGCCAGACTCAAAATCTACCTGGGGTTTCCAGCCGAGAAGTTTTTTGGCTCGTGTGATATCCGGCTGGCGAACCTTTGGATCGTCTTCGGGAAGAGGCTTATTGATAACCTTGCTGGAGGATTTTGTAAATTTGAGAATCTGATCCGCAAATTCACGAATAGTCATCTCTCCAGGATTTCCAACATTCACCGGAAGATGGTAATCGCTCATCATCAGACGAAAGATACCGTCTATGAGGTCCGAGACATAGCAAAAACTACGGGTCTGTTTTCCATCACCAAATACGGTGAGGTCCTGTCCGGTGAGTGCCTGCCCAATGAAGGCCGGGACCACACGCCCGTCATTCAGTCGCATACGCGGGCCATAGGTATTAAAGATACGGACGATCTTCGTATTCATTTTGTGGTAGCGGTGGTAGGCCATTGTCATTGCCTCGGCAAAACGTTTGGCCTCATCGTAAACACCGCGCGGCCCGATTGGATTTACATTGCCCCAGTAGTCTTCGTTCTGCGGATGAACCAGCGGGTCGCCGTAGCACTCGGAGGTCGATGCCAGGAAAAAGGCAGCCCCTTTATCCTTAGCCAGCCCCAGGGAATTGTGCGTGCCGAGCGCACCGACTTTCAATGTAGGAATCGGCAGTTCAAGATAATCAATCGGACTTGCCGGACTGGCGAAATGCCAGACGTAATCAACCGATCCGGAGAAAGAAATATGTTCAGAAACGTCCTGTCGAATAAGGCTGAAGTCGTCGTTTTCGGAAAGATGCGCAATATTTTCCTCATTACCCGTGATGAAATTATCAACGGCGACCACTTTATGCCCTTCATGCAGAAGCCGGTCACTAAGATGAGAACCAAGAAAACCGGCTCCTCCGGTAACTACACTGACAGGCTTAGACGTTTTACTCATAAAGAAATGCTGTTCTACAGGGAATAGGGAAACTATGGCCAGCGCGAAAAAAGAAAATTATTTGGCACCCCGCCCAAAAAGAACAGCGGGGAGCGTACGAATCAAAATCCACATATCAAGTATCAGCGACCAGTTATCGATATATTCAAGGTCCATATCCACCCACTCATCGAAACTGGTCACCCGACTTCGACCTCGTATTTGCCAAAGACAGGTGAGTCCAGGCTTCATGCTCAGGCGACGACGGTAGCTTGTTTTGTCAAATTGATTCACCTCGTAAACCGGCAGGGGACGTGGCCCGACGAGGCTCATTTCTCCCTTAAAAACATTATAAAGTTGCGGTAATTCATCCAGACTCGTTCGACGAATAAAATGACCTATCCTCGTGATACGGGGGTCTTCGCTCGCCTTAAATACAGGCCCCTTCATTTCATTGATAGCCTGAATTTCCCCAAGCTCCTGCTCCGCACCGACACGCATGGAGCGAAATTTATACATCGTAAATACCTTCCCATGTAATCCGGCACGCTTTTGGCTGAACACAACCGGCCCCTTCGAGTTAAGCCGGATAGCAATAGCAATTGAAAGCAGCAACGGCGAAAGAAACAACAACGCCAGGCCCGAAAAAAACCGATCAAAGACCGCCTTCGCCACCAGTGCCCAGGAGATATCCGGAGTCGCACGAAAAACCAGCATAGGGTGGCTTCCAAGAGTCTCGTAAGTCGGCTTGGCAATCGAGGTACGAATAAAATCCGCACTCAGCCACGCCTCTACACCCTCCGTCTCACAAGCCTGAATCGCAAGCTGAAGAACGTTTACCTCCATTTTATGAAAACACAAAATAACACGCGGGATACCGTGACGGTGCATTGCGCTAACGAGCAACTCAATATCCCCGTCCTGAAGGTCAATTTTATCCACAATATTCCACTCAGCACGATAATTTGCCGGGAGTTTGGCTAGTATATTCTCAATCTGCTGAGGCTCCCCCGCCATGATGACCGGCAAACGATTGCGAGCATTTTTTAAATACGGAAGCTGTAACCAAACCGTAAACCTCTCGCGCAAAATCAAAACTATCGGCAAACAAACTGCAAATAACAACAGCGCAGTTCGACTCGGCACCGCAAACTTAAAGAAAATAACGCACAGCCCCAAAATCAGCCCCAGCCAGGTCATCGCAATGAGAATCTGAGAAAGTGACCTGTAAATTTTTTTCTCCAGCGGAAAAGAATAAAACTCCTGAAGCTCCAGCAAAACCGGCCCCAGTGGAACCGCCAGAACAAGTATCCACAAAGCCTCAGACAATGGGGGAATCGACGGAACCTCTCCCAGAAAATCAAGCTCCACCACCCCCTCTGCCCTCAGAAAATAACAGCAAACAAACGTCAACCCGATAAGACAGGCATCTATCAACTGAAAGAGTTGTAACTGGATTTCTCGCTTACGGCTCGACACGGTTTTCTGATAAGGTATTCAGGAAGAATGATTAATTAAGTTCGCAAATTGGGCGAACACTTATCTATGAAAGCTTTTACTTCCGCCATAATAAAAACACGCAGTCCTGCAAAAAACTCTCCCTGTGTTGTCGGCACATTGCACACCCTTGGTGGATTCGCTGCTGCAAGTAAGCTCTCCAACAATCAGATCGATCTCATCGAAATCCGCCTGGACCAACTCCCCGGCTTCCCGACTCCTGCCCGCCTGAAAAACCTTCATTTCCCAAAACTCTTTACGGCACGAACCCCCCAAGAGGGCGGCGAACGCAACTTGTCAACGAACGAACGCCGTAAACTTCTGCTCCGCGCTCTCCCGTGGGCAAGCCTCATCGACATAGAGTTGCGCAATTTTAAACCGTATCACGAACTCCGTCGCGAAGCTCAGTCCGCCCGGCTTCCCATAATCGCCTCGTATCACAATTTTTCCAAATGCCCCCCCCTCTCCCTTCTTCAGGAAAAACTTCATCAGTCGCGTGACGAAGGAGCTGCAATTTTCAAAGCCGCCGTCCAGCTTCACAAAAGCCGCGACATCGCAACTCTCCTGGAACTCCTCGAAAAAGCCAGAGACTTCCCCGTCGCCGTCATGGGAATGGGAAATCTCGGACGTGCCTCACGCCTGCTTTTGACAGCAGCCGGCTCCTGCCTGGTTTACGGCTGGCTGCATCGCCCTCAGGTCCCCGGACAGTTCCCCGCAGCAATTCTTCGCGAACGCCTCAAAGAAGTTTGCGGCTAAAGACGAAGCCTTGTAACTCTGCCCCTACTGTTTCCATGAGCGACTTTAAAAATTCCTTCTCCCGCGGCGAAAATCTCAATTCGGCGACGCTTCCCGAATTTGTAAACTTCCTGTTAAATGAAAACATCCCCGTTCCACAACGCGCAGAAGCCCTGGACGCCTTCCACCAAAAAGGCGAAACTCCCCATGAAATCGCAAGCCTCGTAGAGCATTTTCTTCAACTCGCAATCCACCCCAATATCACTAAAAACGACCTCCAGGGCCCCACGGCAGACGTCTGTGGCACCGGTGGAGATGGTGCCGGACTCTTCAATGTCTCCACAGCAGTCACCTTCGTCCTCGCCGCCGCCGGACTCAGTATCTTTAAACACGGCAACCGCAGCATCACCTCCAAAGCAGGCGGAGCCGACACCCTCGAAGCCCTCGGCGTCCCGACTGGAATCCCAGCCGAGCAAGCCGGCGACTTCCTCCGACATACAGGATTCATTTTTCTTTTCGCACCCCAGTATCATCCCGCTTTCAAAACCGTCGCCCCCGTTCGCAAGCACCTCGCCGCATCCGGCAAACGCTCTGTCTTCAATATCCTCGGCCCGCTCCTCAACCCCGCCCGCCCCGACTACCAGCTCGCCGGAGTCTGCGACCCACACGTCCTCTCAACCTACGCCGAAGTCCTCCGACAACTCGGACGCCGCAGCGCATGGATCGTCTGCGGACGCCTGAAAAACAACTCCCCCATCGACGAACTATCCATCTCCTCAACCACCGACATCCTCAAACTCTCAGTCGCACAAACACAGACCATCGAACAAATAAATGCCGCCTCCCTCCTGTCACTCCCCTCCCCCGACGAAGCTGCCCTGAAAGGCGGAGACGCCCAGGAAAACGCCGCAATCATCGAGCGCATCCTGCGCGGAGACGACCACAGCTCCCGACGCGACATGGTCGCCGTCAACGCAGCAGCAGCCCTCTGCATGACCGAACAAGCCGACTCCCTCCCCCAGGCTTACAAAGTAACCTCCGAACTCCTCGCATCAGGTGCCGCCGGAAAAATCCTCGACCTCGCAAGAGAGTGGAAGCCCGCCACCTCATGAGAAAAACCATCCCGTATTTCTTACTGACCGCCATCGCCTGCGGCCTCCTCCTCACGCTATCGTCCTGTAGCCCCACCCACCCCCGCGCCGACCTCATCTTTATAAACGGAGCCGAACCCGAAACACTCGACCCCGCAATCATCACCGGACAACCCGAAGGCCGCATCGTCTCCTCACTCTTCGAAGGACTCCTGCGTGTTGACTCCAAAGGCCAACCCACCCCAGGCATGGCCGAATCCTGGACCATCTCTCCCGACGCCCTCACCTACACTTTTAAAATTCGTAAAAACGCACGCTGGAGCAATGGAAACCCCGTAACAGCACACGACTTCGTCCGCTCCTGGGAACGAACCCTCCACCCCGCCACAGGCTCACTCTACAACTACCAACTCTTCTACATAAAAAACGCCCGCGACTTCGCCGAAGGAAAAATCCAGGACTTCTCGCAAGTCGGTGTGCAAGCAATCGACAAACACACCCTCCAGGTCCGGCTCGAAAATCCCACCCCCTTCTTCCTCTCCCTCTGCGCCTTCCCAACACTCTCCCCCGTCCCTGTCGATCTCATCAAACAACTCGGAGACGACTGGATCAAACCCGCACACATCGTCACCAACGGCCCCTATTTACTCAAAGACTGGCGCATCAACGACCTCATCCGACTCGAAAAAAATCCAAACTACTGGGATGCCGAAAAAACCTCCCTCCGCACGATCGACATCCTCCCCATCAGCAAAGCCAACACCGCATTCAACTTCTACGCAAGCGGCCAGGCCGACCTGGTAATGGACAAAGGCCTCGCCCCACCCTCCATCCTCGACGTGCTCATGGAACGCGACGACTTCCACGCCTCACCCTTTTTAGGAAATTACTTCCTGCGCTACAACTGCACCCGCGGCCCCTTCGCAGACGTCCGCATACGCAAAGCCTTCTCCATGGTCATCGACCGCCAGTCCATCGTAAAACGCATCACTCGTGCCGGTGAACAAGCCGCCACCGGCCTCGTCCCCCCCGGCATCGAAGGCTACCTCCCCGGCGAAGGACTCTCCTACAACCCTGAAAAAGCCCGCGAACTCCTCGCCGCCGCAGGCTACCCCGCCGGCAAAGGCTTCCCCCTCATCACCTACCTCTACAGCGAAGGCGAACTCAACGAAGCCATCGCCGTCGAACTCCAGAACATGTGGCACCAGGAACTCGGCATCAACGTAAACCTCGCCCGCCAGGAATGGAAAGTTTACCTCAACTCGCTTTCACAAATCGACTACGACATCGCCCGCTCCAGTTGGGTTGGCGACTACCCCGACCCAAATACTTTTCTCGACATGTTTGTCACCGGCGGAGGAAACAACCGCACAGGCTGGAGCAGCAAAACCTACGACGATCTCATCGCCAAAGCCGCCGCCGAAACCGATCCGACCGCACGTTTTCAAACCCTGCAAACCGCCGAGAAATTCCTCCTCCAGGACGGCGTCCCCATTTGTCCGCTTTATTTCTACGTCGGGATTCAGTTCTACGACCCTGCGCGAATCGGCGGAATCGAAGGTAATATCCTCGACGAGCACCCTCTGCGAGCCATGTATCGCAAACCTGCTCCGAATGAATAAATACCAAAGTGAGAAAGAATCGGGCCTTCGGCTTCACCGGATTTCGCTGTATTGTCAACGCAGCGAAACTCGACTCAAAGAAGAAGCTTAATTAAGACAAAAAGTGGAGCGGGTGATGGGATTCGAACCCACGAC
>JBKEBM010000224.1:0-3386 GCA_047973165.1 Chthoniobacterales bacterium | reverse complement strand
CTTTAATTTGACTATACGCGACGACGGAGAAGGAACAGCGTGCCCGCTCCCAACACCATCAATGCCGCCGACGGCTCGGGGATGCTGGTGGCCAGGCGGAACCCCACGGTGTTATATTCATTCCCGGGGCCTTCGCTGTAGTTGGCACCCGTGGATATCAGGTTGCCAGCCTGGCTGGTCCAGGAACCTCCGCGGATGCCCCGGTTGGAACCAACCACCGCATCGTTCCATTCCCACAGATTCCCTCCCTGATCAAAAGTTCCATAGTAGCTCGCCGAATCGCTGTAGGCTCCTCCGTCCGTCAGGTAAATCTGCGACCCGTTGAGGGTTGTGCTTTGCGTCACGGAATATCCGGTTCCCGCAATGAAGTAATTCGCCTGGCTTGCCCCGCTTCCCACCACATTTCCGGGGGCGGCGTCGCTCCGCGTCGAGTAATTCCAGTAGTTGTCAGCTCCAGCGGGGCCGCTCGGACTCGGGTCGTAATACGCCGCCTTATACCACTCATTCAGACTCGGTATCCACCAGGTCGGAGCGGCTCCTGTATTCGGGTTGGTCGCGCTCTTTGAGAACAGCCCGCTTGTGGCTCCGTTGAGCGCGTAGGCACCATACTCTGTTGTTGTGGAACCTTGCGCTCCGGTCGGCTGGCCGTTGGACATCCAGTTTGCAAACCGTGCTGCATCAAACCAGCTTATATATGCCACCGGCTTGTTTCCGTTCCCCGCAATCACCGTGTAAGAGTAGCTTCCGCTGCTCCCGGTTCGCGTAATCCCGCGGGTGTTGCCATTCGATCCCATGTTCGTATTGTAGAGATTGTAGGTATCCGTCACCGCCACCGAATTCAGAAACGCCGTGTATTGCGTGTTGCTCACCTCGTATTTTCCGATGCTATAGGTGTAACCCACCCCTCCATACCCTGTGGTATCGTTTGTGTTTCCGGCGTCCCCCACAAACACCGTGTCGAGGACAATTGCCTGGGTTTGTGTGATTCCCGGCAACAGTGCTATCATTGCCGCCAGCAGCATTTTTTTTGCGTCGATTGGTTTCATTGGCTTCTTTGTTTTGAGGTTTTGAATTTTGTCTTTTTTAAGACCTGAACCAACAATCTAAAACGATTCAGATTTTGTCAATAGAAAATCTAAAACGATTCAGATTCTGTCAACAGAAATATTGTTTTTTTGCGGGAATAAAAAACTCCTAAGTGCGCAGACAGGTCTGCACTTTGGGTGGGGGCGACCTGTCGCCCCCGGGGAAAGCGGCGTCGTGCCGCCGCACTCCAAAGAGCTGCAAAACTATTTGGCGTCTTCGAAGACATAAACATGACGGGAATACGGCGCGTAGTCGTCCTGAAGCAGCCCGTCTTTCACTGCAACCTTGCGGTCTTCAAAAAGCACTTCGACTTCTTCGACTCCCTCCGGCAGGTGGAATTTTCCAATCACGGGATTATCCTCGATGTTTGTGGTAATCAGATACGTTTTGTCGTCATGCTTCCGGGTGGCCGCCATCACGGCGTTTTGTTGGGACGGGATTTCGGTCACCTCTTCGGCGGAGAAAATCACGTCGGTGAGCGCAAGCATTTCGGCGTTGGTTTGTTGATAAACCTCCCAGGCTTTTTTCCCGACGGGGATTCCGAAGAAATACCAGGTGCCTGCAACACCATCGATCACAGAGCCGTAGGTCTGCGCGACAAGTTCCCCGGCGGTGGTTTCGCGGTAGTGGTTCTGAAAATTCGCGCCGGTCATGAAAAACAGGGCCGGTTTGCGTGTCTCCTTCGCGGCCTCGGTGAGGTTGGTCACCGCATCCAGAACTTCTTCCACCGAGCGATTCTCTTTGTTGGTGATGTAGTCGTCGTGGGAAATAATATCGACATTGAGCCCCGCGTAGCGTGACGGGATTCCGATCACGGTGTGGTTGATAAGCAGCGGACGATACGGCGCTTTGTCTTTTTTGAATTCCTCGTGCGCCCAGACGACGTCCTCTTCTTTGATTCCCAGCTCGGGTTCGTCAAAGAGCATCCATGTCAGCAGCGCGGGGTGGTCCTGCACGGCGTCAAGTATGGGCTGGTAGGGTTTGGTTTTCCAGGTGACGTTCTTATCTGCGATCCAGACAATGACTTTCATTCCCTTCTCCTGACAGAAATCGAGCATACTCCTCAAATACTCGATATTGTCCCCCTCTTCGTAGCCCGCCTTGACAAGAATCGCGATGGTCTTTATCCCGGCATCGGCCAGATATTGCACCGACGAGTTAAAGCGATCCATGAGCCGCGCCAGTTCCTGCTCTGTTGTCGCAACGCGGTTGCTGGGTGCCAAAAGCGGCGCAAAAACATAATACGGTTTGCCGTCCACCAGCAGGCAGAGCCGATCCATGTCGATCTGCACGGCGGCGGCCTGATACGGGTATTTCAGCAACGGTGCGCTTCCCAGCCCCTCCATCTCGACGAGGTAGTTGCCGTTCGGGAGGCCTTTGATGGGCAGGGCAAAGCGGTTCTTTCCTGCCGTGGCCTTTTCTGTCCGGGACGAAACCGTTTTTCCGTCGGCGGATTTCAGCGTCAGCTTCACATCGCGGGCGTCCGGCAGGTTGGCGATCACCACGGCTTCCGGCTCGTTCATGTAGTAGTTGCGGTTGGTGTAAAGGGGTTTTTCTTTGATCGCTTTGGCAAGGGCTTTCCCGGAGGCATTCAACGCCGCCCCCGCCGGAAAGGCAAACTGGTCATAGCGGGCGACATCGCTGAAGTTTTTGTCTCCGACCAGAGCCGTGCAGGAGTTTTCTTTGTCCTGCGGGTTGTGACGCGCGAGGTTGATTCCCCATTGGGTGCGTGCCCCTTCGAGCGAGGCAAAGGGAATCCTGATGTCCACATCCCAGCGGTCGTCGTGTTTGGAGGTCGAAACCTGCCAGTCCGGGTTCTCCACCGTCTTCATTTTTGGATCGAGCAGGAGCTTTCCACCGTCGGGGTTGACGAAGAGGTGATAGAAGCGTTTCTTTTCTCCCGTCACATCCAGAAACACTTCCACACAGTCGCCCGAGGCGATTTTGCCCAGCACCTTTTCGTCGCCAGGCTGGAGTGCATCCATGTCTTTCTCGTAACAGGAGAACTGCAAATAAAGGTTTTCTTTGTCACTCAGAAGGCGGGCGACGGTCTTTTGCTTTGGGGTGCCGCCGGGAGGGAAGAGTGTAAAATCCTCCAGCACGAGTGCGTCTTTCCAGCCCGCGCCTGTGGAGGGATTTCCTTCCGGAATGTCGTAATTTTTTACCGGTTTGCTGTCGCCCTTTTTACCAATGCGGGCATCTCCCGCACTTACCTGGTATTCGGTGGGGGTCTCTCCGGCTTCCAGTTGGGCGGAGTCCTCCCAGATGACTCCTGGTGCCCTGAAATTGACACTGGCCCA
>JBKEBM010000208.1:0-21373 GCA_047973165.1 Chthoniobacterales bacterium | reverse complement strand
ACCTGGTAGCCGCATACCGTTTGCCCAATAATGCTTTTAAGGACAATGCTGGCGCGGAAGTTGAAGAGACAGCCAATAAGGGGACGGCAGGAAAAACAACTGCCGAGAAAGACAAAAATTCCCAGAAAAAAACAAAAATTGTAAAAGGCGACATTTTGAAAAAGCGCGTCTTAGAAGCGCGAAAGGAACCCACAAAGGCAAATACACTACAAGACGCTTTTGGCATCTCTTTGGGGTTGGCGAAACCGTGTTGACAGCTCTTTTATCGCCTCACTGATCGAATCTACCCCCGAGGCCGTTGAGCGCGATTTATTGGCGCATGAAATTGTTTATCGCGATCCGTCAACAGGCCAACTTTATTCGCGAGAACAATACCTGAGCGGGAACGTTCGGAAAAAGCTCAAGGTCGCAGAAACAAGTGGCCCTGATTATGCGCGTAATGTGACGGCACTCAAGGCCGCTCTCCCCGAAAAAGTAGGGATTGCAGATATTAAATTTGGGATTGGGGCGACGTGGATTCCATCAGACGTTTACAATTCCTTTATCGAGAACCTTGGAGTCAGGGGCATTAAATACGTTTACAAAACTCAAAATGGCCGCAGTGAGTGGGAGATATAATTCTTGTAGCTAACCCCGAAGGCAAGGATGGGGATGGGTTGCTAAATAAGGTAAAACATATCTCGGGACGGTGCGACGTGAGGGACGAACGCGCCTTCAAGGCTGGTAATACCAAGCTCCGCCGCGAAGCTATGACGCTCGCCTGCGAGACTCCCGATTGAGTATAAAACCCATCTACCCAATCCCTGGATACGGCCTGTTTTTTTAATTTTTTTGTTGCTCCGAAAACTCCCGCGTCTCGGCCTGCGCTGTTTGATTCGGATCATCCCGTCGCAGCCCTGTGGAGTATTTTTTCCAATTGCCATCAATTTTGCATCGAAGATACCAAAACGGACTATTTTTTTACAAAAAGGGAGGCCATAAATCAGAGGGGCATGTGGGACATAAAAGCAACAACGCACACTTAAAAGATCAAGCAAAACAGAGCATCCGGAAGCAAAAAAAGACACTCTGTAAAGATGAGGGGTCGATTCCCGCTACCCGCTCTTTTTTTCAGGCCGCATTCTGCTTGCCTTGCCTCCTTTCTTCAGGGATTGCTATCTCCGTGTCAAAAGAACCCATCATTCTCATCGTGGATGACGAAAAGAATACCCGGGAGGGGATTCGTGATTATTTGCAGGGAGACTTCGATGTTTACCTGGCCAGTGATGCGGCGGCTGCACTGCAGGTTTTAAAAAATGAAGCGGTGGACCTCATGGTTACAGATTTGCGTCTGGGAAAAGTCGATGGGATGGAGCTGATTGCTCAGGCACTGGCTTTGCCCAAAGCACCTGTTTGCATTATGATGACGGCTTATGGTTCGGTCGATACGGCGGTCGAGGCGATGAAACAAGGAGCCTATGATTTCGTGACGAAGCCGGTTAATATGGAGCGAATGGAATTGCTGATTCGCCGTGCACTTCGGGAAAAAAATATGCAGCGCGAAAATACAGAACTGCGCCAGCGAATCGGGCAGGTGGTAGGAATCGAAAATATGATCGGCAGTTCGCCCGTGATCGTAAGTGTTTTTGATAAAATCAGGCAGGTTGCCTCGTCTCGTGCCACGGTGCTGATCGAGGGGGAAAGCGGAACGGGAAAGGAACTTGCAGCCCATGCAATTCATCAGTTAAGCCCGCGTGCGGATGAGAAGTTCGTTGCGGTTCATTGTGCAGCACTGAGTCCGCAGCTTCTGGAAAGTGAATTATTTGGTCACGAGCGCGGTGCCTTTACCGGTGCGACGGAACGCCGTATCGGACGTTTCGAGCAGGCACGTGGAGGGACGCTTTTCCTGGACGAAATCGGAGAAATCGACTCAAGCACTCAGGTGAAAATTCTTCGAGTTCTGGGTGAAAAAAACTTTGAGCGTGTGGGGGGCAATACAACCCTGCAGGCGGACGTGCGCCTTCTTACGGCAACAAATAAAAATCTCGAAACGATGGTTCAGGAGGGAACTTTCAGGGAAGACCTGTACTTCCGCCTCAATGTGGTCCGTATCACCATGCCGCCCCTGCGTGACCGCAGAGAAGATATCCCCCTCCTTGTAAATTCTTTTTTAAAAACAGCCGCCGAAGAGAATGGTAAGAGCTTTCGCCCCTGCGCTCCCGAGGCAATTGTCGCTCTGCAGGCTTATGCCTGGCCGGGTAATGTGCGCGAGCTGCGGGCAGCGGTTGAGCACGGTGTTGTAATGGCAAGGGGGGCGGAAATACACCCCGCCGATTTGCCAAATACCGTTATCGCACACCTCGAAAAAACCGATCTTTTGCCTCTTTCTTCACCTTCGGAAGATACTCTTAATTTACAACATCATGAAATTGCTTTAATAAAGCAGGCTCTTCAGGAAACTGCCGGTAATCGAACTGAGGCTGCTAAAAAGCTGGGAATCAGTCGCAGAACGCTTCATCGTCGCCTCAGCCAACTCCAACTCACTTAAGCCGATTTTCTATTATGTCATTTAATATCCAAAGTATGCTCCATTCAGTTGAGCAGGGTAACCTATCACGTTTCTTCCGGGTTGGTTCCCTGGGAGCGGTGGTCGTGATTCTGGCCGTTTATCACATTATTTTTGAATTCAACGGCCTCCGTGAGACAGAAGCGATGGATCAGGCGCAAATTGCACGCTCTGTTGCCGAAGGGCAGGGATTTGTAACTCAATATATTCGCCCCCTGGCAGTTCAGCAGCTTCTGCAAAAAAGTAAACCGATTACGCCTTATCGTATTCCGGATATGAATAATCAACCCTTGTATCCACTGCTGTTGGCCGCTGGTATGAAAACGACAGAGTATTCCATCAAGGCCCTGCAATACCTGCCTTTTATGTCGGAGTTGTCACCTGAGACCTGGATGCAGATTTCTCCTGGCGGGATGGTCAGTGGTGGCGATCGAATGATCGCCATTACAGGAATGCTGCTCTTTCTGATTTCCTGCGTTATTTTCTATTTCGTAGCGAAAAAACTTTTTGACCAGCGCGTCGCTATGGTGGGAACTTTTGTTGTTCTTGTAACCGATATGTGCTGGCGCTTTTCGATGGCGGGCCTGTCTCAGATGCTGTTGCTGTTTTTATTTTCACTGGCATCCTGGTTTACGGTGAGTGCGCTGGAGGGACGTTCCAAACACAGCTCCTACATACTAAAACTCTTCCTGGCAGCCCTATGCTTTGGCCTGATGATTCTGACTCATGGTGTTACAACCTGGATCGCCCTGGGGTGGATCGTATTTCTCGGTATTCTGTTGCGTCAGCAAATACCCGTGGTCATGCTGCTGGCTATTTTTATTCTGTTAATACAGCTCCCCTGGATGGCTCGCAACTACATGGCCTTTGGCAGTCCGTTTGGTCTTAATATTTACATTCCTTTCTGGGCCGGAACGGATCCGACAGAGGGTTTCTTTCGCCATCTGGACCTTGGTTTGCGCGGACGCTTCGGATCGATTCGCCCGCTGTTCGGGAAAAATGTAATGCTGGAGGCGGCTAATCTCTTTAAATACTTCGGCCTGAGCGTGGTTTGCCTCACTTTTTTTGTATCTCTTCTGCACCGTTTTCGTTCAGAAGTTTCGGGAAATTTTCGCTGGGGTATTTTTGCAATGTGGTTTTCCGGATTCATCGGAATGGCATTTTTCGGAATTTCAGAGAAAGCGATAAATGCGAATCAATTGCACATTCTTTTCATCCCGCTGATGGCATTTTATGGCGTTGCCTTTTTGATCGTATTATGGAGTCGTCTTGATATTCGCGGTGCTTTTTTCCGGGGAGTTTTTCTGACAGGGGTCGTGACTGTTGCCGCAATACCGATGCTCGCAAACTTTTTTATCGGTGCAAAACTCAATGTCCCCTGGCCGCCTTATGTCCCGCCATTTATCGCGGTTTTTAATACATGGTATAACGAGGATGAAATCATGTGTTCCGATATGCCCTGGGCGGTTGCCTGGTATGCGGAGCGAACCTGTGTCCTCATTCCGGAAGACCCAAATACTCTGGTCCGTTACAATGACTATCGTCTCCTTGGAAACAACATAGTCGGCCTGTATCTGACACCGATTACGGGCGACAAGCCTCTTATTTCTCAAATTTATACCGGTATCTATAAAAAATGGGCCCGGCTCATTACGCGACCCCCTGAGACGAAAGGTTTCTTTTTGCCAGTTTACACCCAGTTGCCGATCAAAGGGGAATGTATTCTCTTCGCTGATCGAGAGCGCTGGTGATAAATATTAGCACTCATGTCCAAAGAAAACACACAGAAAAATCAGCCAAAAAATCTGGATTCCGCACTGGAACGTCTCGACTCGCTGATAGAGACCATGGAGTCAGGAGATAAACCTCTCGAAGAACTGATTGTAAATTACGAAGAGGGAGTGGAACTCGTAAAGTTCTGTGAAGAGCGTCTGGGCGCAGCAGAAAAGCGCATCCAACAGATTGAAGAACGCCTCGGAGGGAAGCTACAGGCCAACGAATTTAATATCGAAGAGTAAGAACGCAATTTTGAAAAAGTCAGAAAATTTAAATCAGCACCACCAGGCAAACTATAGCGTCCTTGGAAAAATCAACGGCCCTGCCGATGTAAAAGCTCTCCCGGAAAAAGACCTCCCAATTCTCGCTGAGGAAGTCAGAACAGAGCTCATCCGGATTCTTTCCCAAACCGGAGGCCACCTCGGCCCCAACCTCGGCGTTGTCGAACTCACCATTGCACTCCACCGGGTTTTTGAGACACCGACAGACCATTTTGTTTTTGATGTCAGCCACCAGGGCTACGTCCACAAAATACTGACGGGCCGTCGTGACCGCCTCGACACAATACGTCAGTATGAAGGCCTGAACGGTTTTCTGTTAAGAACCGAAAGTGAGCACGACTGCTACGGTGCCGGACATGCCGGTACCGCTCTTTCGGCAGCACTGGGAATGGCCGTGGCCCGCGATAAAATGGGAGGCACGGAACACGTTGTTGCCGTTGCCGGAGACGCAGCACTAACCTGCGGCGTGAGCTACGAAGCTCTGAATAATGTAGCTGCCAGCACGCAACGCTTTATCACCGTACTGAACGACAACAAGTGGTCTATCGACAAAAATGTCGGTGCAATTTCCGACTATCTCAACCGCATTGTCGCCAATCCGTCCTATGCTCACATCCACGAAAAAGCCGGGAGTTTTGTCGAGTGGCTGGGAGGAAAATCCGTTCGCAAACTGGCTCACAAGGCAGAGCTGGGATTGAAAAACCTCCTTGTCCCAAGTGTTATTTTTGAAGACTTGGGGATGCGCTACTACGGTCCCATCGACGGACATGATGTGCATCTGCTGGTAAAAACATTTGAGTTTCTAAAAACCCAAAAAGAACCAGTCATCCTTCACATCCTGACTGAGAAAGGCAAAGGCTATGCACCTGCACTTGCCAAACCCGCAAAATTTCACGGACTTGGAAAATTCGAGGCTAAAACCGGCGAAACAGCCGCAGCTGACTCCCCGACTTATTCGAGCCTGCTTGGAAAAACTCTCTCCGATTTTGCAGATCAAAATAACCGCATCGCTGCCATCACTGCAGCCATGCCGACAGGAACCGGCCTCTCTGAATTTTCCGAAAGACACCCCACCCGTTATTTCGATGTGGGAATCGCCGAAGAACATGCCGCTGTTTTTTCCTGTGGCCTTGCCGTGCGTGGCATGAAACCCTTCCTCACCATCTACTCGACTTTTATGCAGCGAGCCTTCGATATGCTGCTGCACGACATTGCCCTGCAAAATTTAAATGTGACCCTGTGCATGGATCGTGCCGGCCTCAGCGGAGACGACGGCCCGACACACCACGGTCTCTTCGATATTGCCTACATCCGGGCGATTCCAAACTTCATTCACATGCAGCCTAAAGACGAAGAGGAGTTTGTCGATATGCTTTGGACCCTCACAAATTATAAAAGCGGCCCCGCTGCAATCCGATACCCACGCGGTGCGGGAACAGGAGTGAAGCCAAAAAAAGACCCCAAAATTCTGGAAATCGGAAAAGCTGAAGTTCTGCGGCACGGCGAAAAAATCGTCCTCATGGCTCTCGGAAATATGTGCGAACTGGCCATTGAAACCGCCGACAGACTAAAGGCCGAACACGGCATCGATGCAGCCGTCATTAACGCCCGCTGGATCAAACCACTGGACACCGCCACTCTCGAATTTTTTGCCCGAGCCTGCGATGTCATATGCACTTTTGAAGACCATGTTCTCACAAATGGTTTTGGATGCTCGGTTATGGAGCATCTCGTAGCCGAAGAGATTTCGACACGAGTTGTAAGAGTCGGCTGGCCCGATAAATTTATCGAACACGGCTCTGTCCCGGTTCTGCGTAAAAAACACGGAATCACCTCAGACGCTGCAATCGAAAAAATTCTTAAAGCTCTCCCTGCTGACCAACAAGGCTCCGAAAAAAAAGATACCTCTGCTGCCTGACATCGTCAGTCTCACTCCATGTATCGAGGATACAATGGAGTTTCGCCCTCCTGCCCAGGCAATAAAAATTCCGCGGAGCTTGAGTCCGTTTTTTTCATAAACTTGGTATCAGATAGCTCCCTCGCCGCCCGCACAAAGATAGAGGGCCGCCATGCGAACAGCCAGTCCATTTGAAACCTGGTCCAGAATAACACTGCGCGGCCCATCAGCCACATCGCTGTCGATCTCAATACCACGATTGATCGGCCCGGGATGCATGATGAGGCACTCTTTCTTCAGGCGTTCAGCCCGCTGTTTGGTCAGGCCAAAAAGCGAGACGTATTCGTTTAGACTCGGAAAATACTCCTTGCGCTGACGCTCCTGCTGAATGCGCAAAAGGTTGATCACATCCAGCTCCTCAACCACATCATCAAGTTTGTGGCAGACTCTTACCCCCATATTTTCAAAGTTCTTCGGCACGAGCGTAGTGGGACCGATGAGAATCACCTCCGCTCCCAGGGTCACGAGACCGTGAATATTTGACCGTGCGACACGGCTGAAACGGATGTCGCCCACAATGCCGATTTTTTTTCCGGTCAGCGAACCCAGGTGCTCACGCATAGTAAAAATATCCAGCAAGCCCTGGGTTGGATGTTCGTGTGCACCATCCCCTGCATTGATGATGGAAGCCTGCAAACGCTCGCTCAAAAACTTCGCTGCCCCCGGTGAACTATGCCTCAAAACGATAATGTCGGCATGCAGTGCCTCCAGATTTTTTGCTGTGTCCTTCAGGGTCTCACCCTTTTGCTGGCTTGAAGAAGTCGTCGCTATATTGATGACGTCGGCACTGAGCCGCAGAGCTGCCAGCTCAAAGGAAATCCGCGTTCGTGTGCTCGGCTCTACAAAAAAATTTATAAAAGTTCGCCCGCGCAGTGCCGGGACTTTTTTTAAACTTCGGAGACCGACACGCTTAAAAGCTGTGGCTGCATCAAGCATGGCCTCAAGCTCGTGCAGCGTCAGCCCGTCAAGTGCCAACAGGTCTTTGTGTTTCCAGTCTGCTCTCATGGTGTCACTAAATTTACCGAGTCTTCAACGCCGTCACAGGACTGAAAACGAACCCGGATTTTTTGTTCTCGTTTAGTTGCAAGAGTCTTGCCGATATAATTCGCATAGATGGGCAGTTCCCGATGTCCGCGATCCACGAGGGCGACCAGCTCAATGCTGGCGGGGCGTCCCCAGGAAGTCACCGCATCCATTGCCGCACGACAGCTTCTGCCAGTAAATAAAACATCGTCCACAAGCAGCAGTGGACGCCCGTCCAGGTCCAGCGGCAGATGCGTCGGCTCCATAGCCGTCATACGCGAGCGAATCGAAAGGTCGTCCCGGTGCATGGACACATCGACAACTCCGGATTCGGGGCGAGGGGCTCCGACCTCAGCGATGATGTCGAGAAGACGCCTGGCAACTTCTACTCCGCGTGTGGGAATGCCCGCGACGACGAGGCGGTCCGGTGCATCATACCTCTCCAGGATTTCGTGTGCAATGCGACGAAGAGCCTTTTCAATAGTCGCAGCATCCATCACAAGTTCCGGAATGGGTTCGCGCTCGACTGCTTTAGACTTTTCGGATGCTTCGCTCATTTTTATTTCTTCTCGAAAAAGCTCAATAGTTTCAAAAATTCTTCCGGCTTGTCGATGATCCACTGCGGATCAGATTTTTCAAGTGCGGCATGCGTGTTGTAGCCCCAGCTTGCGGCAGCACAGGCTATATTTATTTTTTTACAGGCATCCACATCACGCACCTCATCTCCGAGAAATAAAATCTGCCCGGACGTCCAGCCGTTCGTTTTTAAAATTTTACTCAGGTGAGTATCCTTACCAAAAATCTGTGACGAGCAGCGGATAAAAGAGAAATCCGGAAAATTATTGCGAAGTAAAAAATCCTTCACATTGCTTTCCGAATTTGATGTCAGGATGCCCAGTATATATCCCTCCTGAGCAAGTTGATTAAGCAGTTCCGGGATTCCGGCAAAAGGCTTCACCTCAGGCATACGCTTGTGCAGAGCCTTTAGTCCCCTGGCAGCAATATTTGGAATTTTTGTCGCAGGCACTTTAAAGTGCTCAATGATCTGCCGGGCACTCATACCCCTTGCCATTTCGATGACTTCTTCTGTCAGAGGTTCGTAACCGTAGTCCGGCGCAAGCTCATTAAAAATTTCAATCGCAACCTTCAGGGTGTCAGCCAGAGTCCCGTCAAAATCGAAAATGAGAACCCTTGCCTCAGAATCTCCGTAACCATGCAGCGATTTGCCGCCGCTTCCGAAAAACAATTTTTTCAGACCTCTCATGCAGACAGAGTTTTCAGAAAATTTTTGCGGCTCATTGTTGCCGGATTTAAACAGGGACGATTCAGAAAAGCCATGAGTAAATCTAATAATAAACCCGGTCCACCCGGGAACCGATGGAGGTAAAAATCTCCCAGGGAATGCTGTTTGCGTGCTCTGCCAATTCGTGCATTGAAATCTGTTCGCTGCCCTGGCTGCCAAGCAACACTACTTCATCCTGCGGTTTTATTTCCTGGTCCGCAGGAAGGTCGCTGAGATCGATCATCATCTGATCCATCGTGATCGTGCCGATCTGCGAGCAGCGACGACCCTGCAAGAGAACGGCATTTTTTCCCGACGAGCAGCGAAAATAGCCGTCCGCATAGCCCAGCGGAAGCAGTCCCAGGCGTGTAGCGCGTTTGGTAATAAAGCGGCTTCCGTAGCTGACAGGAGTATTTGCCGGAACCTCGCGAACGAGACTCAGCCGTGTCTTCCAGGTCAGAGCAGGCCGAAGGGGGAGAGGGGTATCAGTTGGTGCGATTCCGTAAAAGGCAAGGCCGACACGGACAGCATCAAAAGCAAATTCAGGAAAATTTAAAACTCCGGCAGAATTAAGAGCATGGACAAGCACTCCCGGAAATGCCTTGCGAACGGGGGCAATCATTTCCGTAAAATTCTGAAGCTGGCGATGGGTGAATTCCGGATCGCAATCGGCAGACGGCAAGTGAGTCCCCATGCTGAAAACGGACAAAACCTTTTCCTGAGCAGCGGCAGAGAGCAGGTCAGAAAAGTCTCCAGGATGGCTGCCCACCCGCCCCATTCCGGTATCCACTTTCAGATGAACCCGCAGGGGTGGGGGAGATGGGGTGGCACTGTGTTGGGCGATGAGGTGCTGAAGTTCGCTGCGGTTTGAGATGGTAAAAATGATTCCGGCAGCAAAGGCCTCCTGGAGATTTTCTTCGACGGTCGGACCGAGTAGCAGGACATCTTTTTTACAGGAAGAAATCTCGAGTGCTTCCTGAACAGTGGCGACTCCGAAAGCATCGACATGCGGAGCGAGTTCTGTCGCGATTCGTGCTGCCCCGTGTCCGTAGGCATTGGCTTTGATGATGGCGATAAAGGCAGGTGTGCCGGATTTTTTTAAATGTTTGCGAAGTGTCCGAACATTATGGCGCAGAGCCGAGAGATCGACTTCGACCCAGGATCGACGTTGAGTGGGGAGAGTATCGGGAGACATTTATTTGAGTGCTCAGCCATATCACAGGCGATTTTGATTTGAAGAAAAAAACGGACTGACCCTGTGAATGAAATACTGTTACTCAACAGAAAATTTTCCTTCCTTCCTGCTTTCCTTATTTAAAGTAAATTTTTAATTACCCCGTGTTTTTGAGTATTAGTCGGCGCAGGAAGTCGAGAGCGGTCTGTGAAGTCAGGTGTTTGAAAGTTTCGCGGTCGGCTTCAAAGTTTTTCCTTATGACTTGCGTGGGGTGCTCCGAGGAGGCAAGGGCGATGAAGACGGTGCCGACGGGCTTTTCCTCGCTGCCTCCTCCGGGGCCTGCGATGCCAGTGACCGCGAGGGCGTAGCGGCTGCCGGTCTGACTTTGCGCCCCTTCAGCCATTGCTGCGGCAACGGCTTCGCTGACAGCACCGTGCTTTGCGAGCAGATCAGCAGGGACTTTTAAAAACCGGATTTTGGCTTCGTTGGAATAAGTGATGAAGCCGTGAGTAAAGACTTCCGAGGCACCGGGCACATTGGTCAGTCGGTGTCCGAGTAGTCCGCCGGTGCAGGATTCGGCAGTGCTGAGGGTGCTTTGTGCTTTACGAAGAAGGTCGACAACAATTTCCTCCAGAGTGGTGTCGCCCTCCCCAGCAATATTTTCACCGAGGGTGGATACAATTTGCGGATGAAGCTTACTTAGCAATTCCTGCGGGCCGATGAGACGGAGGTCAACCTCATTTGGCCGGGCACAGTAGCCGACCTCAAGTTCCGGGATTTCATTGAGACGCAGACCGATCATTTCCTCCACGGTGGATTCACCGAGGCCGATGATGCGGTAGGTTTTTTCCGAGACTGCTGTGCTGTCGGGGAGGATTTGCCTGAGCAATGGCAGAACATAATTTTCAAACATCGGAATGAGTTCACGCGGAGGACCGGGCAGCAAAAAAATGTGCGGATTCTGTTTTGCTGCCGGAAGGTAAATGCCGGGAGCGGTGCCAAAGTCGTTTGGCAAAACCTGCCCGTCCTGCGGAACCTGGCACTGCCGAAGCATGCGTTCGCGAAATTTGTATCCGCGACGTTGGCAGCGTTCGCGAATTTTTTGTTCGACTCCTGGATCGTGAATCAGAGGAAGAGCAAGGAGGTCGGCTGTAATTTCCCGTGTTAGGTCGTCGGTTGTGGGGCCAAGCCCGCCGGTAATAAGCAAAAGTTCGTTTCGCGGTATGGCGGTCTCAATGGCGTTGCGCGTAAATTCGCCGTCGGGGGCGGTTGTCTGGCTGTCAATGCGGATGCCGAGTGCAAAGAGTTGCTTTGCCAGAAAGGGGAGGTGGGTGTTGACGACATTGCCCAGCAGCAGTTCGGTTCCGGTGTTGATGATTTCGGTTTTCAAGCAGCCCAAGCATTTCCGAGAAGAGAGAGGGCGTCAAGGAAAGGGGTATGGTTTGAGGCTTAACACCAAAACTAAAAAGGAATTGGATTTTAGATTTGCCGACTGGCGCTTTGCCCTCGTCGGATCATTTATCCTGCCGGATCGATAAGATAGCTGCTGTTTATTTTGCTATTATTCGCCAGCAGCTTTTTCCGGATAGTTTCCTGCCTGGTAGAGTTTGGCATAATGCCCGCCTTTTGCCAGTAGTTCGGGGCCGGTTCCGGTTTCGACTAGTTTGCCGTGTTCGAGGACGGCGATTTTCCCAAGGGTGTGAATGGTGCCCAGGCGGTGTGTGACGATGATCGTGGTGCGTCCTTTCATGAGATCGGAGAGGGCGTCCATAATGGCTTTTTCGGTCGTCGGGTCGAGGGCAGAGGTGGGTTCGTCCAGCAGCAGAATGGGTGCGTCTTTTAAAAAAGCCCGTGCAATACCGATGCGCTGGCGCTGGCCGACGCTGAGCTGAGAGCCGCGTTCGCCCACCAGGCTGTTGAAGCCATCGGGAAGTCTTTCGATGAAGTCGAGGGCTTGTGCACGCCTGGCGGCTTCCACGATTTCCTCGTTGCTGGCATCGGGGCGACTGTAGGAAATATTTTCCCGGATGCTCGTTGAAAAAAGCAGGGTGTCCTGCAAAACCAGCGAGATGTGCGAGCGCAGGGATTTTTTTGTGACACAGGCAATGTCGTGTCCGTCCATACGGACGTTTCCTTTGTCGGGCTGATAAAAACGGGGGATCAGGCTGAGGAGGGTGCTTTTGCCGGCACCCGTGCCGCCGACGATAGCGAGTGTTTCGTCGGGCTTGATGGAGAGATCGATGCCTTTGAGAATTTGCGATTCTTCGGAGTAGGAAAAATATACGTTATCGAATTTGATATCACCACGAGGCGCGGGGAGGGGAGTCGCGGTCGGAGAATCGGGGATTTCATTTTCGGTTTCCAGGACTTCAAAACAGCGTTCGGCTCCGGCTGCTGCGCCTTCCAGTGCCCAGACGGTGTAGGTGATTTGCTCCAGTGGCTGATACAGCAAAACCAGGTAGGAGAGAAAGACGGTGAGGTCTCCGAGGGTGAGTTTGTTTTCCAGCACCTGATGGGAGCCGATATAGTAAAGCAGAGCGGTTCCGAGTGCGATCAGGAGACCGACGACGAGGGAGCTGGCGACGGAGGTTATGTTCAGGCGCAGGTTGGCCAGGAGGCTTTCGTTGGCGCGGTTTTGAAATTGTTTGACTTCGTGATCCTCGCGTCCGAAGGCATGGACCATCTGGACCGCGCTGAGGCCTTCCTGCACCTGGCTGAGGACTTCGCTTTCACGTTCATGAATTGAGGTGGACTGGTTACGGATGCGGTGGGAGTAGTAGCGGATTGCAAAGACCAGAAAGGGAAAAATGGCAAGTGCTGCAAGAGTGAGTTGCCAGCTCATCGTGGCCATCACGGCGACTGTCCCGATGAGCATGAGGAGAGAATTTGTCATCCCGCTGAAGCCTTTATTATAAATAGTCTGAATGGCCTGGGAGTCGTAGGCGACGCGGTAGGCTGAGTCGGTGCTGCGCCGCATGTTGTGAAATTTCAGCGGCAGGGATTGCAGGCAGGTGTAGAGGTCGGTTCGGACGCGAAGCAGAGCGCGTAGGCCCACTCCCAGAAAAATATAATTCTGCCAAAGGGTGATCAAACCCAGGAGGATGTTTATCCCGATAAAGACCACACAGAGCCAGAAAATCTGAGAGCTGGTTTCCGCTCCAAACCATCGGCTGACAAACTCGCGGCTGGCAGCAACCTTCGGATCGCTGGCGGGGGTCAGAACTCCATCGACGAGGTATTTCAGAGGCCAGGGCTTGAGAAGACTGAATGCAATGGCCGCAAACATGAGCAGAAGCCCCCCGAGGGACGAAGCCCAGAAGGGGGTCAGGTAACGGAGCGATTTTCCGTAAACACTCATGGCATTCGTGTAGCGGTTTCCACGATTTCGGCAAGGAACAAAGCTCTCCTGGAAAGCAAAAAAACGACGGGGAGAATTTCTCCTCCCCGCCGCGTTGAGTTGATTTTACGGTCCTACGGTCCGGCCAGCTTAGTCCGTGCGGACTTCGATGCGTCTTGGTTTTGCTTCCTCGGCTTTTGGAATCTCAACGTGAAGCACGCCGTCTTTGTAGGAGGCCTGGATCTCATCGGATTTGACCGCCACGGGTAGCGTGATCTGACGTTTGAACTTGCCGTAGCTGCGTTCGCTGCGGAGGTATTCGCCCTCTTTGCTTTCGCGTGTCTGGCTGCGTTCGCCGTCGATGGTCAGGACGCCCTCGTCGAGCGTGATGTTAAAGGCATCCGAAGCGACTCCCGGAAGCTCAAGTTCAATCGTATATTTATCCTTGTCTTCGTGGAGTTCCACGGGTGGCGTCCATGCTCGGTCTTTCGCTGTTGAGAGATCGGAGAAAGTAAAAGCTGACTCCAAAAGATCACTCAAAGGTGAGTAAAACGAGCGTGCTCCGCCCAGGCTCCGTTGACTGCAGGTTGGTGTTGTATAACGTGTAATATTCATAATTTTAATTTTCCTTTCGTTTGTTGGTTTGTGTTTAACAACTTCTCTTTAGCTTGAGGCGTGCCAGATTTTAGATGTAAAAATTAAAATTTATGCAATCCGTTAATAATAAATTAGTTAATAAATGTTTTTATCCTGGATGTTTTTGTTCACCGAATCTTAGTTGACGAATTTAGAGTCAATTTGTCTCTAAATTGCAAGCTTTACAGGTGCTGACAAAGTGTCAGTTTGTCTCAAAAAAAGCAGAGCTGCTTTACAAATCAAAAGGTTCCAGGGCGGCTTTGTAGGTCGAGGTGATGATGCTGACGATTTGCCAGGCCACATAGATCACGACGGCAAAGTAAAGAAGGCGCGGTGTCCACTCGGCGATGGCATTTAATTTACGCAGAAGCGATTCACGCAGGAGGGCACGGGCACGCTCCATCTCTTCTTCGAGATGACCGGAATTTTCAGCGGTGAGAAAGGCTACCTCCAGCTCCTCGGGGAAGACATTTTCTTCCTGAACACTGTCGGCAAGTTTGTTGCCAAGTCTCACGGTGGGGACGATGCGCCAGGCTGCTCCCTGCAGAGCGGCATTTCCGCTGGCGACACCAGCTTCCTGCATCGAACGCAGCAGCGGAAGCCCGGCGCCGGTTTGGAGTGCCAGAACGGTGGCGAAGCGTTCGGACGCGATGAGTTGTAAAAAAGACCCGATGAGCGGAATACGAAAAACAAATCGCGCAAAGGCTTCATTGCGTTTACTGAGAAAATTCACGGCTTTCCAGACAGCAAAGAGCACGAAAAATATGGCGTAAATACAGGCCAGAGTGCTTGCCACATCGATTAAATAAACCTGCAGACTAAATTCACGAATGGCTTTTGAGATCGGAAGAATCAGCGCACCAAGATGCAGCACTACAAGCGGGTAAAGGCAACGCGAGATGATCTGCCGCTGCATTTTCAGCAGACTGGCATAGTGTGCGGCAAGCATGGAAAAAACCTCGGGTAAACTACCGGAAGCGTCACCAGCACGAACGACGGACAGATCGAGCTCCGAAAAATAATCCCCTGATTTCGCGAAGGCGACGTCGGCGGGGTCGCCGGCTTTTAAATTCTCCAGGGTATTTTTTGCAGCACTGCGGATTTTATTTCCCCGGCGTTTGGCGATGAGTTCCAGCGATGCGACCAGGGGGAGGCCGGAACCCATGAGGCGATTTGCCTGATGAAATAAATCGGTTTTTTGTTTGAATGTGAGTGCCACAGGTCTGCCACTTTGCTACACCGACCCGATAAATGAAAGCTGCAACTCGCACCGATTTACGTTTGATGAGCCGGGCTCTGGAAGAGGCCCGGCGTGGAGTTGGACGGACGAGCCCGAACCCTCCGGTGGGTGCTGTGATTGCAAAAAACGGGCGCGTGCTGGCGAGTGGTTTTCATCGTGCTGCCGGGCAACCCCATGCCGAGATCGAGGCTCTGAAGGCTCTGTCTTCGCCCAGGCAAGCGGTCGGTGCGACGCTGTATGTGAGTCTGGAACCCTGCTCGACCTGCGGGCAAACTCCGGCCTGCACGGATGCAATCATCGCTTCAGGAATAAAGAGAGTCGTCTATGCGATGGACGATCCAAACCCATCACACGCGGGGCGGGCACGACGCATTTTGGAAAAAGCCGGAGTCGAAGTTTCCGTCGGTGTATGCGGTGAGGAAGCTGCAAAACTACTGCGCCCCTGGACAAAATTTATTTTGACAGGAATGCCCTGGGTGATTGCAAAGGCGGCGATGAGTCTGGATGGAAAAATAAGCTCACACCCCGAGGCACGCTGGCTGACGAGTCCGGCGGCCCGACGCGATGCGATGAAATTGCGAGCCAGAGTCGATGCGATTTTAATCGGCGCACAGACACTGCGAACGGATGATCCAAGCCTGACTTTGCGCGGTCGGGAGGTGGCTGCTCTCCCCCAGCCGCTGCGGGTCGTCTGGAGTCGCAGTGGCGATTTACCGGAGGGCGCAAAATTATTTACGGATTCCCAAAAGGATCAAACGCTTGTTGTGCGCGAGCGAAGTTTGCGAGCTGTTTTAAAAAAACTGGCCGGGCATGGCGTGGTGAGTGTTTTGATCGAGGGCGGTGGCTTTACGTTGGGAAAGGCTTTTGATACACGCCTGGTTGACGAGGTGTGCTGGTATATCGCGCCCGACCTGCTGGGTGGCCCGACACCCGCCGTGGGTGGCCGGGGGGTGGGTTCGAATGCGGAGCGCATTCTTTTGGATGCTCCGCATTATGAAAAAATCGGACGCGATTTAAAAATTACTGCGCGGGTGCAGTCGTCGGTGCCGCCTTGCGGGTGAAGGTGCCGAGGCCGTCCTGATTGAGGACTTCCAGTAGCACGGAGTGGGCTTTGTTTTCCGCATCGAGCAGGAAAAAAGCACCACTTTTTCCGATGAAGGATTCGTTTCCACTTTCGAGATAAAAGGTGTCTCGGTCCCAGTGGGTGAGCGGGCAGACCGCTTTTTTCGGACCGAGGAGGAGCTCCAGCTTTTCTTCGTTTTCACGGATTTCGATGTCTCCGTAAATTGGATTGCTGTAGGTGCCGATGTAGGCGGAATTTTTTTCACTCGGTATTGGAGAGGCGGGAGGTTTTGAAAAGTCGGAGATACCTTCGTCTTCGGCTTCAGACATGGCTGCAAAAATTTTGCCAAAAATTTCGGACCAGTCGGCTGCAAGTTTCCCGTCGAGCGCAAGATCTGCAAAATTGGCACAAAGCGTCTCGGGCAGACCGACCGGGCTGGCATTGCTCAGGACGATAATGCCGAGTTGCTGCTCGGGATAAATCGTTACGCAGGTCGCCGCACCGAGTTCAAACGCTCCGGAGTGCGAGAGGCGGAGGCGCCCGTGGTCGTCGTAGTTGACTCCCCAGCCGAGGCCGTAAAATCCAGGGACGCCATTGATGGGGTTGAACCCTGTGAGTATGACGGGGCGGTGGGTTTCTGTGAGAGGTTCGTCGGCGATGACTTGTTTGTCTTTAAATTTTCCGTTGTGGATTTGCAGGAGCATCCAGTTGGCAAGGTCGTTGACCGAAGAGCTGACGCCGCCCGCAGGTGACTGTGCGTCGGGGTCGCGGTGAAATTTTGCAACCCATTTTCCGTCAATGCGGGCGTGGCCGGATGCACGGTTTTTGCGGGATATAAAATCCTCGTAACGCGAGCTGGTGGATGCCATGCCGAGGGGCTTGTAAAGAACTTCATCAGAAATTTCCTCCCAGGATTTTCCGGTGCTTGCTGCTGCGGCCACGGCTGCCTCGGTGAGACCGAAATTTGTGTAGGCGTAGCCAGAGCGAAAACTACTGGATGGCGGGAAAAGGTACAGTCGTTGCAAAATTTCTTCGCGTGTGAAACCTATGTCCTCCAGGTGATCGCCCGCGTGGTCGGGGAGGCCGGTGCGATGTGAGTAAAAGTCACGCAGCGTCACGGCTTCACTCACCCAGGGAGCGTGCATTTCAAATGCGGGATCGAGGTTACGAATGCGTGTGTCCCAGCCGTTTTCAGCGATACGGGAGTTTTTATAAGCAGCATTTTTGGCGTTGCCGATGATACCTGCGACGACGGTGGCACCGATGGGTTTGGAAACGGAAGCAAGCTGGAAAACCGTATCGGGATCGACTTTTTCAGGCTCTCCGATCTGGCGAACACCAAAGCCCTCTGCATAGATCAGGGCGTCTTTATAAACGACAGCAATGGCAACGCCTGGGACACCGGTTTTTTCCATTTCCTGCTGCGTCATTTTTTTGAGTTTCTCGATTGCGGCACGGACCTGGGCTTCGGCGGGTGCTTTGTCCGGAGCAGCGAAAAGGGGTGGAGCAAAAGTAACGGCGATGGAGAGCGCAAAAAAAAGGCGGCGAAAATGTGTCATGGTATAAAGATGTGGTGGTGGCGAGGAGGGCACAAAATCGACGCTGGATTTTGTGCGCTGTCGGGGGTGTCTTGTCGAATAAAATTTTTCGGACAAGAGGTATTTCAAGAGGGTGTTTTGGGGGCGGTGAGCAGGAAAGCACACTCTCCTTATCCACTTTTATTCCATCCCGTTCTTGCAGGCGATTTTGCTTTGAGGCAGAGTGTCTGCCCATGTCCACACTCGACGAAGCACAGGTTAAAGAAGTCCTTAAAACAGTTCAGTATCCCGGTTTCAGCCGCGACATAGTTTCTTTTGGGCTTGTCAAAGAAGTAAAAATCGATGGGGGAAATCTGACAGTACAGATGGCTCTCTCCACGAATGAACCGGGGATTCCCAAACAAATTCGTGACGATGCAGAAAAGGCTCTCGCCGCTCTGCCTGGCGTCTCGGATGTGAAGATCAAAATCGACATTCAGGCACCGGCGCAAACGACGGGAAGTTTTGGCCCGGCAAAAATCGATGGAGTCAAAAACATCATCGCAATCGCCAGCGGCAAAGGTGGTGTTGGAAAATCGACCGTGGCTTCGAACCTGTCTTTGGCTTTGCAGGATGCGGGATGGAAGGTCGGGCTTTGCGATTGCGATATCTACGGACCGAGTGTTGCGATGATGTTTGGTGGAAATGAGCGTCCGATGGCGGATGAGCAGGACCGGATTATTCCGATCCAGCGCTACGGGCTGCAATTGATGTCGATGGGTTTTTTGCTTGATGATGCTTCTCCGGCTGTGCTTCGGGGGCCAATGGTCACGCGCTACACGCAGCAGTTTCTGCAGCAGGTGGCCTGGAGCGACCTGGATTGTTTGATTCTGGATTTACCGCCGGGCACGGGGGACATTCAACTTACGATTGTGCAGACCGTGGCTTTGACCGGAGCGGTTGTGGTAACGACGCCGCAGGAAGTCGCGCTGATCGATGCGAGAAAAGCCGTTACGATGTTTGGTAAGACCAGCGTGCCGGTGCTTGGGATTGTCGAAAACATGAGTTACTTCCTCTGCCCGAGCGATGGAGAACGCTATAACCTCTTTGGCGAAGGGGGCGGAAAACGTGAGGCAGATCGTCTGCAAGTGCCGCTGCTCGGACAGATTCCGATAGAAATGCAAATCCGCGAAGGAGGCGATACGGGCAGCCCGGTGTATCGAGAGAATAAGGACTCGGAATCCTCAAAAACTTTTGCAAATATCGCCCGGCAGGTGCAGGTGTTTTGTTCGTAGCGTTTCAGTAAAACTAAAAATATCTGGGGTATCTTTTTGGTTGCTCGTCGACTGGCGGCGTTGCCTTCGTCGTCGGCAGCCTTGCCGGATCGACGAAATACCAGCGGTTTAATTACCTTAAATATTTTTTTATCCTGGTATTAACCATTCATCTCAATGCTTGCCTTCCAGGCCGAAAAATTCTAAACGAACGCCTCTTAATGCCTGCTGCAACTCAATCAATGCACACGTATGAACCCCGTGTCTTGTTCCCCCATTTTCTGAAAGGAGTCCAATAGTATATGCACTGGCACGCCTGGGGAATTTTTGCCTTCGTAGTGGCCTTGCTTCTGGCTGCAGACCTCGGGCTCTTTCAACGACGGGTCCACGTAATCAAACTGCGCGAGGCTTTGTTGGCGACAGCACTTCGCGTATTGCTGGCACTGATTTTTTGCCTTGGAATTTATCTGGGATGGATCGGGGATTATCCGACTCCGGAACTTACCCGCCAGGCAGGTGTGGAATTTCTCACCGGATACATTGTTGAAATCGCGCTGAGTGTGGACAACGTGTTTGTGTTTGCTTTGGTCTTCGGTTTCTTCCGTGTTCCGCCGGCGTATCAGCACCGCGTACTTTTCTGGGGGATTCTGGGCGCACTGGTGATGCGGGCAATAATGATTTTTGCTGCAACCGCACTGTTGGAGCATTTCCACTGGGTAATCTATATTTTCGCAGTCATCCTTATCTATGGAGGCATCAAAATGATCCGGGGCGACAAGGAAGAAATAGACCCTTCTAAAAATCCGATTCTGAAGCTCTTCCGAAAATTCGTTCCGGTTACCCCCGAGTTTCACGAGCAGCGGTTTCTTGTAAAAATCGACGGGAGACTTTGGGCTACGCCGTTGTGTATTGTTCTGGTAGCAATTGAAACGACAGACCTGATCTTCGCGGTGGATTCCATTCCGGCAGTAGTGGCCATTACCAAAGACCGTTTCATCGTTTTTACCTCAAATGTTTTTGCAATTCTTGGCCTGCGAGCCATGTATTTTGCTCTGGCCGGGATTTTACCTCTTTTCCGCTACCTTCACTACGGACTCTCAGCTATCCTGGTTTTTATCGGAGTGAAAATGTTCCTTTCTCAAACACCTTATAAAATTCAAACCGAGCAATCCCTGATCGTTGTTGTATCGCTTTTGGCTGTCTCGGTGCTTGCTTCGCTAATGTTGAAGCGTGAGGAGGAGGCGTCAAAGGCCAAAAATTCTTCCGACAATCAGGAGTGAGAAAATCCTCAAGTGGATTTGCTGTTAAACTTATCCGCCTGGAGTGAAGCTCTCATCACTATTCCTTCCTATAGACCTTACGAGCATCCTCCCAAAATGGACGGAGGAACTAAGTGATGGCTTCTTCGCATTGAGTCAGACTGTCGAAGCAGCGGTTAGAGAGGGCGCCCTTCATCATATCTCAAAGTTTCTCTACCGGATTGAGTTCAGGGCTATAGTGAGGAATAGTGATTAGACGTAAGTTTTCAGGAAGTCCCTCTGTTGCGTCCCGGTGATGGAAGCCTGCCCCGTCGCCGATGATTACATAGATGGCAGCGGGGTCGCCCGGGCAATCTGATTAAGGAAGCACGTGTCGGCTTCTTTGCTTACCGCGGACTCAGCAGAAACTCGCAGACGCCACCACCTACTCGCAAGGCTCCGAAGACGTATCCCCATTGGTAACGCTTTTCTACCGGGCAGATCACTTCCCTTCACCGTGTGCCCCACACTCGGAGCAAGTCCGTAACGAGCTTCATCGTAAATCCAGAACTGGATGGGCCGACTGCGTGGCAGCTTCAAGTCGATGAGCTGTTGGCAAAGAGTTTCTTTGAAGGCGATGCCTGCTTCAGGGGCTTTTTTAGGATGACTCGAGCGAGTCACTTTTAACCGCGCCCCAAGCTTTTTTAAGATCCACGAACACCCGTTGGGGATGAAAGCTAACTCCAAAGTTTTCCCTCAACCAAGCGTAAGCCTGCTTTCCCGTGCGCCACGGCTTCTTTTCAAGTTACGCCTTGAAGAGAAGCATCTGCTCCGCATTCAGAGCGGATGGAGAACCATTGCCTTTCCTGAGCAAACGCAGAACTTCTGGTCCTTGTGAGTGTATGTCTGGTTTTTTACGTGGTCTTCCACGTTTCTCCAGACTAACACCTCTTTTAAAATTATACCAGTATAAAACGTTACTTTGTATTAAGTAAGATCGTCGCCAGCCACCCTCTGATTTTTGGAATTC
>JBKEBM010000204.1:0-2970 GCA_047973165.1 Chthoniobacterales bacterium | reverse complement strand
GTTTTGCCCTGTCTCCTCCTCATTCACAGTGAGGTATGCTACTCTTACACTACAAACACCATTTCCCCGGAAATTCGTGCCGTCGGCAGGACGCGAACCTGCATGAAATCCGTTACGCTTTCTTCGGATTAGAAATCCGAGGCGATACGACGGCGGTACTAATTGAATAATTCGTTATGTCCTTTTGTTCATTCCTGTTGTTTTAAAAACAAAAAAACCCTGTTGGCAGAGGCCGACAGGGTTCATAAAATCGCTGAAATTTGTGCGTGTTTTCTACCTCGCTACCTCCTGGGTATTATTTGTGGATTCGATGCCACAGGTGAATGATCGTCTCGTATCATTGCACACAATACCTGTCCGGAACGGCTTTACTGCCGACCGATGCCATAGCATTCCCTGGATTTGGATTTGTGTGCGTGGTTTCATTGGAACTGAAATGAAAAGTTTGCAACCGCTACTCTTCCCGCCCTGCGCTGTCAACAGAAAATTATTTTTGCTATTGCTGCAATACCCGGAAATGCGGTTATGCGTCAGGCGGCCTACTCATTCAGCCACGGCATCGAATCAGCATTGGACTGCAAAGAGTTGATCACAACGTAAAGCACCTGCTCCAGCTTGTCGGCGGTCGTATAATAAACATCCGTCGTCCCCGCAGGAACCTCCCAGTTCGATTTCGGCAGGGAGGGAGCAAATTTTAAGTTTTCAAAATCAACCGTCATTTTGAAATCTTTTCGCATAATTTCCATTTGGACCGGACGATAATCTCCGTTCACAGCGATGCTGGATTTAAAGTCCTCGGCTCGGGCGGAACGAGCGATTTGTTCCATCAGCCCACCCGTTAAAATCCGCACCTCCTGGCCGTTTACATCGTCCACGATCGCAACCTTCGGATTATCAATACTGAACAATGCAATGAGAAAAACCGCCTGCTGCGAGCTAACCGGAATGGTCAGCGGAGTATCTTTTTTCGGACTTGGCGGCGGCTTTTTCTTAAACTGAGAAAGCAGATACTCCACTTTACTGCCAGGGGTTGCCCATACTTTATCGCCAACCCGACAAACTGTAAAATTCTCCCCGAAAACCGGTGCTATCATTTTCACCTTATCGGGTGCCTGCACGCTGGCACGGATGCTTCCGCCGACGAAATCCTTTGGCAGACGCCCCTCCACTTTCGCAACACGCAGATCGAGAGTCATCGCCTTATTCGGACCGCGACCATCGGCCAGGAGCACATTAAAAAAGGGACGAAAAGTTTTTCCCAGTACGTCGTAAGGATTTTCCGTGGGTGCTCCTGCAAAGGCTGTGCATGCAAGCAGCAGCAGGACAAAGGTTAGTTTTTTCATGCGTTTATTGCTCACAATCCGCCCGGCATAAAGCAAGCCCAATATGAAAATGAATCTTTTTTTAAAAAAGTTCCTAAGAAAATTTCTGCCGCCCCGTTATCTCATTAAAGACAGGAAATCCCAATGACAGCTTCAGCAAACCCACCTCCAAACTATGTCACCCATTGAAATTATCGAAAGTGCTTTTTCCCGCTACGAAAGGCCGCTCATCAGCTATGCAAGGGAAATCACCGGAAACCTGGAATCCGCCCGTGACACGGTGCAGGAAACTTTTCTCAGACTCAGCAAGCAGGATGTCGCGGCCCTGGAGGAGCGGATTGCCCCCCTGGCTTTTTTGTGTTTGCCGAAACTGTGCCCTCGATCAGCAAAGAAAAATCGTCCACTTCCGTGAAGAGCCGGACGAAAACGAAAACAAAAAATCCGACTCCCCAACCCCATCTGAACAGGCCGCAACAAAAGACGAATCCCGACAACTCCGGAAACTCATCTGCCTCCTCCCCGAAAAACAACGCGAACTTCTCACCGTGAAGCTTCGCTACAAAGAACCCGATGGCGATACGAGCAAACTCCTGGAGTTTCCGCTTGCCGCTGAACCTGTCAGCGAATTTGCAAAGACCAGCGAAAACTTCCAGTTCGCTTCCGCCGTGGCCGCCTTTGGAATGAAGCTCCGTGGCTCACCTTTCGCCGGAGAGATAAGCTGGAACGAGATTCAGAATATCGTCCGGGAAAACCTCGCCAAAGACCCTGGCAACTACCGGGCTGCCATACCAGCAGCCCGTTTTTTTAATTCCCTGGACTGCGGAGACATGTCGCCGCTTTGGGAGGAGGGCGACATGTCACCCCAGGGAAAACGTCGTCATGCCGCCACACACCAAATGAAATTTTTTTTCGACATTGCAAAGACTGTAACTGATTCCTAGCTTAGGGGCGATGCGAGGAATTTGGTTTTGGATTTTACTGCTGTCTTTTACCGGCACATTGCTGGCAGCACCCTCTCAGCAGGTTGCCCGCACTCGCCTGGCCGATGGATTTGACTTCCCGGTCGGCAAACCCGAGGCAAAGAATTATTACAAAGCCCGGGGATTTTTACGCTACCACCCCGGTGAAGACTGGAACGGCACGGGAGGCGGCAACAGCGATCTGGGCGATCCGGTCTATAACATCGGCGATGGGCTGGTAATCTTTGCCCGGAATGCCCGACGAGGTTGGGGCAATGTCGTAATTGTTCGCCATGCTTATTTCAGCGGCAGGAAGCTGGAGACGATAGATTCTTTTTATGCACATCACGATCGAATTGACGTGCGCGAAGGGCAGCAGGTCCGAAAGGGAGATCAGGTCGGCACCATTGGCACAAATCATGGCATGTATACAGCACACTTACATCTCGAGGTTCGTAAAAATCTGGCCATTGGGACAAACCGCTCCGCCTTTAAAAACAACCTTACAAATTATCATGTCCCCACAAAATTTATTAAAGCTCACCGAAAACTAAAAGGTGGTGGACGGACGGCACTCGTTCCGATCAATACCTTTCGGGAAAGCAACAGCAAATATCCCGCTCCTTCCAAACGCGGCAAATATGTTCCATCTCGCCCCAGGCCCAGCCCAACGCCAAAAAATTTCAAGG
>JBKEBM010000197.1:0-4629 GCA_047973165.1 Chthoniobacterales bacterium | reverse complement strand
AACCGTGTCGCAGCTAACTGTCGCTCCAATGCTTCGCGAATACTCCTAGGCATCTCCAATATTCTATCCTTTCCTCCTTTACCATCCACAACCCGCAGCACCTTATTGGAGAAATCCACATCCTTCACGCGCAACCGCAGCCCCTCACTCACCCGCAATCCACAACCATAGAGCACACTCAAAAACGTCCTCGGCATCCCCACATTCGTCAACTCCAGCACCCGCTTCACCTCCTCCCGACTCAACACCACCGGCAAACGTTTTCCCCGCTTCCCGCGTTTAAACTCAAACTCCTCATGCTCCCGCCCCAGCACCCGACAAAAAAGAAACACCAACGCATTGAGAGCCTGACTCTGCGTCGCCACACTCACCTCAACCCCAGTCCACGCTCGTTTCCGCGAGAGGCGGTAGCTGATCTTAGCAACTATGTTGTGAAATTATTTTTTGAGGGGCAGGATGAGAGGTTTCTTTGAGTAGGGTGTTGAGGTGGATGAGGAGCTTTCTGGCTACGGCGCAGAGGGCTACTTTTGTTGGTTTGCCTCGGGTTTTCAGGTCTTGGTAAAAGGGCTGGAACATGGGGTTTCGGTAGGCTGCTGTGAGGGCGGCCATGTAGAGGGCTTGTCGGGGTTTGCGGCGTCCTGCCTGAATGGTTCTCCGTCCTCGCATGGCTCCGCTGTCGCGGTTCATTGGGGCTAGTCCGGCTAGTGCTGCGGCTTGTTTGCCGTTGAGGGTGCCGAGTTCGGGGAAGGTTATCAGCAGGGTGCTTGATACGGCAGGACCGATGCCTGTTACTTGTTGCAGGATCTGTGATTTTTTCTTCAGATTTGGGTCTTCAGTCAGGTGCTCTTCGATCGTCTTTTGATACTTTTCTATCTTGCTTGTGAGGCGCATGATTTCACTTCTGATTTCTTTGAGTATGGATGCTTCTGAGTAAAATTCTAATGAGGCTTTGGTGCGAGCGCGTTGGCTAATGAGTGCTTGCATGCGTTGGTGGATTTGTTTGTGCTTTTCCTCTTCTATCCATTTGATTTCGAGGGTTGGCGGCTGCATGTAGGCTGCGTAGAGGGCTATGATGCGTGCGTCCGTGCGTCGATTCGGTCGGTTTTGGCAAGTTCGCCGGTGGCTTTTGCAAAGTCTCTGACGGCTCGGGCGTTTACCACGGATATTGGGATATTTTTGCGCAGACAACTGATTGTTAAGAGGCGGACGTAGCCGCCTGTTGACTCGCAGGTGATTCGAATCAATGGGCTTTGTTTTTCGATCCATTTCAGAAAGGCGTGGATGCCTTTTGCTGTGTTTGCCCAGGTTTGAGTTTTGTTATTAAGCGCGGTGTCGAAAGTGGTTTTTCCGATGTCTGCGCCGACTTCGATAAAGGTGTTTTGAGGGTTCATAATTGGGTTGTTTTGTTGTTGGAAAACTCCCCGCCCGTATCATTCCGTCTTGTGTTCGAGCGCGAGTGATGTCACCCTGCTCTTGCAACTATTCGAAACGTGCGGGGAAGGCAGGAAGATGACCCGGCTAAGATTCGAACTCACTGCTGTGAGCGGTTCCTGACGTTATCGGTCAATCTCCCTGCTTTCCTCGCCAATTATATCACTTTTTTACACACATGACGTTGAGTCAATTTTATACGAGACAAATCAAATACGCTTCTGCTTACATCACGACGCTGCAGACGGTTTTCGCTCGCAGATTCAAAACAGCTTCCCAGGTTTCCCATGTCTCAACCAAATATTATCTTTATCCTTTGCGACGATCTCGGCATTAACGATCTCGCCTGCTATGGCCGAACCGAACATCACACCCCGCACCTCGACCGTCTGGCAAAGCAAGGGATACGCTTCACTTCTGCCTACGCTTCACAGGCCATCTGCTCCGCCTCACGCGCAGGCCTGCTCACAGGACTGAATCCCGCCCGTCTGCACTTGACCACCTTTTTGCCCGGACGTCCGGATGCTACCTCGCAGCGCGTGTTGCATCCCGAGATCACCATGAACGTACCGCTCTCCATCAAGACTTTTCCGCGCTACTTCAAGGAGGCTGGCTACACCACAGGGTTTATCGGGAAATGGCACATCGGCAACAACCCTGGCCCTGCCGAACACGGCTTCGATTATGTTTATCATCCCACGGACAGCAAAGAGACCATCCCTTCAGAGAGCGAAGGCGGCAAGGCTGAATATGAACTGACGCACGAAACTCTCAAATTCATCGAGGTCAACAAAGACCAGCCCTTCGTTGCCTACCTCGGCCACTACACCCCCCACATCCCTTACACCGCACGACCGGATCTCATCGAAAAAAACAAAGACGCCTTCGAGCCAACCTACGCTGCTCTCATCGAAACGCTCGATACCACCATCGGCTTACTGGAAGTCAAACTGGAAGAACTCCACCTCGCCGACAACACAATCATTATCTTCACCTCAGACAATGGCGGACTCCACGTGCCAGAATTGGAACACGACCGTATCACACACAACACCCCCTTCCGCGCCGGCAAAGGCTACACTTACGAAGGCGGCCAACGCGTCCCCCTCATCGTTCGCTGGCCCGGCCATATTCCTCAAAATCAGGTGATCGACGCCCCCGTTAACAACATCGACTGGATTCCCACCCTTCTCGAACTCGCCGGAGCTCCGGCACCAGACGGACTGGACGGAATCAGCTTCGCAAAAGGTTTGCTCGGTGGCAACTTTCCGGAAAGAACGCTCTTCTGGCACTTCCCACATTACACAAATCAGGGTGGACGCCCCAGCGGAACCGTGCGCGATGGCGACTGGCTTCTGATCGAACGCTACGACGAAGACCGCGTTGAACTCTACAACCTCGCCACCGATATCCACGAACATCACGACCTCTCTAAAGAACACCCGGAACGCACCTCTTCCATGCGAGAAGCTCTTGACTCCTGGCGCAAGGAAAACAACGTTCAACACAATACTTCCAACCCGGATTGCGACGAAGAAAAATTCCGTCAACTCTATGTCGATCTCGATCCGAGCACGTTCGATCCCGCAACTGCGGACGAAGAAGAATGGAACCGCATCCACGCGTGGAGAACAGCTATGGATGCGGCGGTAAAGCGTGGTTAACAGACTGTTGAAAAACCAAGAGAGTGGGGTCAGGCGACATATCGCGACAGGGTAGAGGAATTCCCTCCCTGCAGCAGCCGTGCAGTGGCGCGGCTCCGCTGCGGAATTGGTTCACCAATGGCGGCCTGCTTCGCCTCGCGGACGCGAGGGCACGGGACCTGCTGGCTATCAATTAATTTTAACCTGACACCTTTTTTGCAAAGCAGCCGAGGTTTCCCCCTCGCCAACACAATGCAAAAGCAGTCATTAGCGATGACGTAGAAATTTCGCTTCCTTCCAGCCCACTGCTGCCGGGCACCGCTTACGAGCGATGCCCGGCATTTTATATCCTCTGCTTACCCCTCTTTCACGCGAAGTGAATCTCCACCGGGATTTTTCCTCCGGCGATTCCTTTCCGTTGCAGCGTGGCGAGGTTGATGTTTCTCATTTCCATCCAACGGAGGAGCTGGCCGTTGCGGATGATGAGGCGATGCCTGTTCAGGAGGATTGCTGTTTCCTCTTTTCCGTCGACCTCATTTGCGAAGTCTCGCATGTCGGCTTCGTTGGATCGACGAAGTTCCGTCATCATGGACCGCTCCGCCATTACATGAAGCACAGGCTGACCGAGTGTGGATTTTTCATTCAACTCCGCCTCCATGATTGCGGGTTTGAACTTCGCCACACAGACCCACGTCACGAAGCGTGGTCGGTCGGGAACCGGCTGTGCAAGTTCGACAGTCACCACACCATAAAGGTAGGCAATGTGAACTTTGCGACCCGCCGGAGTGACACCTTCCCACACGGTGGGTTGGCTTTCTGCAATCCGCCTGACGCGGATGACAACCAGCGACTTGCCGGATGTATCTGCCGAATTAATGGGTTCGGCACCCATGCCGGGATTCAGGCTCCCGGACCAGCCGTTTTGTGTTTTCATAGAACTATTCCTTTCGGTTTATTGTTAGACACACCACACCCGTGGTATGATGCGTATGTAGTTCTATGAATGCGGTTTTTTAAACCACGGATAGAACACTACCGCGCAAGCGGACAGAGGGCAATCTTATTCTTTGAAAATACCATGATGCGCCTGCAAAAAATAATAGATTTTCTGCTTCCGGCTTGTCGTTTGATCCCAGGAGTCGCATGATTCGCAGCATGTCAGAAAAATTAGCTGATTTAAAAAATGCTCCGGATGCACAGGGCCACTTTGGGCCTTACGGTGGCATGTTTGTTTCTGAGACGCTCATGAGTGCTTTGCGTGAACTCGAAACAGCTTACTATCGGATTCGCGAGGAGGAGGATTTTCAGAAAGAACTAAGCGATTTACTCTCGCAGTTTTGTGGTCGTCCCACACCTTTGTATTATGCGGAGAGATTAACTGAGCACCTGGGCGGGGCAAAAATTTACCTCAAGCGCGAAGACCTTTTGCACACCGGCGCACATAAAATCAACAATGCGATTGGTCAGATTCTACTGGCAAAACGTATGGGAAAAAAGCGTATCATCGCAGAAACCGGTGCCGGTCAGCATGGGGTTGCAACGGCTACCGCCGCTG
>JBKEBM010000179.1:0-13215 GCA_047973165.1 Chthoniobacterales bacterium | reverse complement strand
GCTCGTGAATATCCCCAGGGGAAAAAATGGATTGTGACCGAGTCGGTTTTCAGTATGGACGGGGACCGCTGCGATTTGCAGGGAGTGATTGAATTAAAAAAACGCTACGGCGCAATGCTGTGGCTGGACGAGGCACACGCCGTCGGAATGATCGGTCCCGAGGGGCGTGGGCTGGCGGCGAAGCTGGATATTGAAAACGAAATCGAAGTGCAGATGGGCACGCTCGGCAAGGCCGTCGGTGCAAGCGGCGGATACCTCGCGGGGAGTCGCGTGTTGATTGATTTTCTGATCAACCGTGCCCGCAGTTTTATTTTTTCAACTGCACCACCTGCAGCGGTCGCAGCGGCAGCCTTGGCCGGAGTAGAGCTTCTTTCCGGGGAGGAAGGCGAGCAGCGGCGGCGGCGACTTTGGAAAAACCTGCACTTGTTCGGGAAGGGAATTTCTTTACCTGAAAAGGCAATGCCCGTGAGTGCGATTGTGCCGATTATGATCGGCGACGAGGGCAAGACTTTGCAAATGGCAGAGCGACTTTGGAGAGCTGGTTTTTGGTTGCCGGCGGTGCGTTATCCGACTGTGGCAAAAGGTGCGGCCCGCCTGCGTATTTCTTTATCTGCTTCTCACTCGAAGGAAAATGTTCAGGCATTAATTTCGATGCTGAAGGAGGTATCCGCATCAGAGAATCAATGAAAACGGGGTTTCCAGAGGTACCCTGAATACGATTAGACAGAAAGGACCCTAATTGTCCGTAGTTCCAAAACAGCAGGTGCTCAAAATTTCCGGAAAAAATCAAACCGGGCTTGCTTAAAAACTGCTATGCTCATTCCATACGACTTACAGCTTCCTTACCGTGCCCGTGCCAAAAAACATCCTCTTTTTTGATCTCGAAACCCAAAAGTCCGCCCGCGAAGTCGGCGGCTGGGGAAATCCCGCCGCCATGGGAATCTCCCTCGCCGTCACCTACAGCACCGCCAGCGGTGAATATGAGATTTATCCGGAAAAACGCATCGACAAACTCGTCGATAACCTCCTGAAAGCCGATCTCGTCGTCGGCTTCAACACGATTGGCTTCGACTATGAAGTCCTCATGGCATCGACTATTCTCGATCTCCATTCCCAGCTCCGGTCGCTGGATATTTTGGTCGAAATAAAAAAGGAACTCGGCCACCGGCTCGCCCTCGACAGCGTGGCAATGGCAACCCTCGGTCTTGGAAAAATCGCCAGCGGCACAGACGCTCTGCGCTGGTATCGGGAAGGTAAAATGAAAGAAATAGCCGAATACTGCTGCTTCGATGTCAAGGTGACAAAACTCGTTTACGAATACGCTGTCGAACACAATGAGCTCTTCTACCTCGACCGAATGGGGCACCGCCAGCGCGTCTCAACACCCTGGAAGTGGGGAGAACTCCCATGATTCAGCCCCTCCGGCGTGGCAAAAAAACCTGGCTTCTCTACTGGCTCGAACTCGACGAACCCGTCACCACATCACAGGGCTATCAACTCCCCACTATCCTGATTCTTGGGGATGCAGCCGGCGTTCCGCTTTGCCCGCCGGAAATAGATCAGGAGCTGCGGCAGGACACTGCCGAACAGCTCGTCCAGACCGCCGTCGAAAAACACGGCACCCCGGAACGCCTCCTCATCGGCGAAAGCCCTGAGTGGGAAGCCGAGGCATGGCAGGACTTTGCCAAAGAATTTAATTTTGAAATTCGATTTCGGAAACTCGAAGCCCACGATACGCAGCATCTCAAAAAATTCGCCGATACCCTCTCGCAGACGCAAAGTGAAAAACATCCCTCCTCCCGACAAAACTCAAAAGAAATCGTCGAAAGCCTTTTTAAAAACTACCAGCGACTGCACTCCCTGCGCCGCCGCCGCACCTGGCTCAAAACCATTTTAAAAATCGATCCCGATCAGGCTGCGGCCTGGGTCGAGCTTGGCGATATTCTCCTGGCAGACGGACGTTGGGACGCTGCTGATGATGCTTTCATGAAGGCCACCCAAACACCTCAAATTGTTGCTCTAAAGCACAAGAAAAAATTCTCCCGCCCTGTCTGGGAAGACCCTGATATTAATCTCATGCTGCGCAGTTGCTTTGGGTCCGCAATGTGTATGTGGCATCAGGGAAAATATGCCACTGCCGCTAAGTTTTTTTTGGATGTCCGCAATCTGAACCCTTCGGACCACCAGGGTGCCCGCTTTTACATCCCTCTGCTTTACCTGCTCGATGATTCCCTGGAGCAGGCCATTGCAGCTTTTGAAGATTACGAAAAAAACTACCCCGATGATTTTCCGGAACCCGCCTTCAGGTTCGCACGCGCACTGACCGAGCACCTCCAGGGCAGAGAAAATGAAGCCAAACAACTCTACCAAACCAGTATTTTAAAAAATATTTACATAGCCCCCTTACTCCTTGACGAAAAACTCCCCGACACAAATATCTGGCATCCCACCGAGCGTGCCGAGCCGGACTATGCCGAAGAATTTATCGACTCCTACTCCGTCCTCTGGGATCGGGAGGCTGCCTCCCTGCGCCTGCTCCGCGAAGCCTGGATCGAATGCGAGCCCATCGTCCAAAGACTCATCATCCACAGAAAACTTATCCACTCCTTCCAGGACCAACGTTATGATCCCAACTACAAATCCACATGGCGCAAACTCCTGGAAACGGATGACGTAATAAGCTCCTGGCGTCCGCTCGTCTGAACCGGACACTTCATTGCTGCGCCTGCTGAGATGACTGCAAGCGTCGCTCAAGAATGGCTCTCGCAAGTTCTATATCCTGTGGAAGCGTAATTTTAAAATTCGGTGTAGCACTCGGCAGAACCGCCACCCCATGCCCCGCCGCAATCACTGCCGACGCCTCATCCGTCAGCGCAACTCCTTTTTGCTCTGCAAGCCGAAGCGATTCCAAAAGTAAATCCCGCTGAAAAATTTGCGGGGTTTGAATTCGCCAGACATTTTTACGATCCAGCGTGCTCCGCAAAAGCCCATCCTCCGCAGCACGGTGAAGCGTATCCGCACAAGGCTCCGCCAAAGTGCAGGCACCCGATTCCTGGGCAAGTAAAAAAGCATCCCGAATTTGCTCCGGACGAATCAACGGACGCGCCGCATCATGAATGGCTACATAAGCACAATTCCCGGAAACGGCTGCCAGCCCGTTCCTGACAGAATCGGCCCGCTCCTTTCCTCCGCAGAGAACCCGACAGGGTTTATCAATCCCCGATACCGCTTCTATTACATGTGCTGCCTCCGGGTCCGCACAAACGAGCAAAATCCGACTCACCTCCGAAGTCGCGGCAAATGCCCGCAGCGAATTTTCCAAAACCGACCGCCCATACAAAGACGCAGACAGTTTATCAAAACCCATCCGGCGACTGCTGCCCGCAGCAACCAGAATGGCTTCCATCGTAAGGCTGGACGAAGCGGTTTTCAAAAAAACCCTCAGGCAAGCTGCTTCTGCACCTCGCCGCTCAGGGTTTTTCCATCCGCACGTCCTTCGGCTTTCGCATTTACGATTTTCATTACGGCACCCATATCTTTACGCGAAGTCGCCCCTGTCTCCACAATGGCTGCCCGCACGATCTCAGAAATTTCCTCCGCACTCAGCGGAGCCGGCAAAAACTTTTCCAGAATAGCAATTTCAAGCTGCTCATTTTCCGCCAGCTCCAGCCGATCCGCCTGTTTAAAGCTCTCGATCGAATCCCTGCGCTGCTTGATTTGCTTACGAATGACTCCGATACAAGCCGCATCATCAAGCACACTCTGCGCCCCACCCGCCGCTGTCGCAGCATAGGTAAAAGCCGATTTCAACATGCGAAGCGTATTCACACGAAGCGAATCCTTAGCCTTCATCGCTTCCTTCAGATCGTTCATTAAAGTCTCAGAAATTGTCATCCCGTTACCCTATGCGCTTGAGTTCCTGACGTAAATCCTTTCTCTTCGAAGCATGTCTGAAATCAGAACCCGCTTTGCTCCTTCACCGACCGGATACTTACACGTTGGTGGTGCACGAACCGCTCTTTTTAACTGGCTCTACGCCCGAAAACACGGTGGAAAATTCATCCTCCGCATAGAAGATACCGATGCCAAACGCAATACCGACGAAGCCTATCAGGTCATCTACGACGGCCTCCGCTGGCTCGATCTCGGCTGGGACGAAGGCCCCGAAATCGACGGAACCGGAGGCGGTGAATACGGCCCGTATTTCCAAAGTCAGCGAAATGCTGTTTACGAAAAACACCTCGCCACACTACAGGCAAAAGACCTTATTTACGAAGACGAAGGCGCCCTGCGCTTCCGTTCTCCGAGAAAAACTGTCGCTCTCGACGATCTCGTCTGCGGACATATCGAATTCGATATGTCGAACCCGGCCACCCACCCCGACATGACGATTCGTCGCCCCGACGGCTCCTGGATTTTTCATTTTGTCAATGTAGTCGATGATCTCGAAATGCGCCTGACCCACGTCATTCGCGGAGAAGATCACCTAAGCAATACACCCAAACACATCGAGCTCTACCAGGCACTCGATGCGACACCGCCAAAGTTCGCACACATTCCGCTCATCATGAACCACGAGGGAAAAAAACTCAGCAAACGCGACGGCGGCGCCAGCATCACCCAATACATCGACCAGGGCTACGCTCCCGAAGCGGTAAAAAATTACCTCTGCCTCCTCGGGTGGTCCCCAAAAGACGACCGGGAATTTTTAGCCTTCGACGAAATAAAAGAACTCTTCGATCTCGATAAAATCAACCGCCGCAGTGCCATCTTCGATCTCGACAAATGCTTCTGGATACAGGGTCAGCACATTATCCACATGAACCTGGAGCGCTTCGCCGACCTCGGTCTGCCCTTCCTCGACCGCGCCGGAATCAACTACGGCACAAAAGAAAATGCCCTCCCTGTCCTCACAATCGTAAAAGAAAAAATCAAACACCTCTCCGACCTTCCACAGTGGACGAGTTATTTCTTCACCGACGAAGTTGAAATGGACCCAGCCTCCGTCAAAAAAGTTTTCGGCTCTCCCGAAGCCTTTGAAAGACTCTCACAACTACGCACCGCCTACGCCGACCTCAGCGACTGGACCGCAGACACGCTGGAAGCAACTCTCAAAGCGGCCGCCACCGAAGCCGGATGCAAAACCGGCGCCATGATCCACCCCGCACGAGTCGCCAGCAGCGGACGCAGCGTCGGCCCCAGCCTCTACCACATGCTCGAAGTGCTCGGAAAAGAAAAAATCCTCACCCGCTTCGACCGCGCAATCGCAAATACAAAAATCGAAGCGACATGAGTGATACAAACTCCGGTGACACCCTTTTCACCGCAGACGACATCCTGCAGCGACCCGAAATTTTTTCAGAGCTGGCTCCACCGGCCCGCCTCGCCGTCACGGGGCATCCTGTTGAGCATTCCCGCTCACCCGGCATGCACAATGCTGCTCTCGCCCACGATAAAAAAAATCTCCAATACATCAAAATCGACCTGCCCGAAGACAAAGCCATCAAAACTTTTCGCGCCATGGCAAAAGCCGGCTTCATCGGCAGCAACGTAACCATCCCCTTAAAAGCGCAAGCTCTGGCCGCCTGCGATAAGGTGGACGAAAACGCCCGCCGCATGGGTTCCGTAAACACGATCCTGATGGAAAACGGCAGCCTCACCGGCTTCAATACCGACGGCCCCGGTCTCGTCCGAGCCATCCGCGAAGACTTTCAGGTCGATTTAAAAGACCTCCGCGTCCTGTTGCTCGGAGCAGGTGGCGGAGCCGGACGCGCCATCGCCGTCCAGTGCGCCCTCGAAGGTTGCGAACGCCTCGTCCTCGTCAACCGCACCCAGGAAAAAGCCGAGTCTCTCCGCAAAGAACTCGACGAATTTTTCCACTCCGACCGCCTCGAAGGACCCGGCGACCGCCTGGTCTGCACCCCCTGGGAAAACAAAGCTCTGCGAAGCCAACTCGAAAACTGCGATATCATCATCAATGCAACCTCCATCGGCATGAAACGCAGCGACGCTGCCCCCATCCCTTCCTCGCTCATCACGCCAAATCTGCTGGTTTACGACGCCGTTTACTCCGGTGGAAAATCCCGTCTGATCGAAGACTCCCAGGCCGCCGGTGCCCGCGCCGCCTCTGGTCTCTCCATGCTCCTCCACCAGGGCGCACTCTCCTACGAAATCTGGTTCGATCACCCCGCTCCGATCGCCGCCATGCGCAAAGGACTTACCGGATAATTTTTTTTAAAGGGCACACCTGATCCCGTAGCGAGCAAAATACTCTGCCGGTGCCTCACAACGAGACACCTCACGCGTCGTAAGTTCAAGCAGCCGTTGCTCGACTTCTGCATCCCGAATCGGACTCTCCTGCCCGGGATCATTTTCCAAATCAAAAAGCAAATTCCCTGCATTTTCCCACACCGTCCCCTGGCGCGGAATTTTCATTACCGGAAAACCATTCGTAAACGGAAGCGGACCCGTCATCTGAGTACCCTCAAATTCCTCAGCACTCCAAAAATCCTTCATCCCGGTAGATGCAAGAGTATAGGTATCAAATACCCCCTCCTCTGCATACCGAATACTCACATACCTCCCATCCGTAATATGCAAAGGCATGTCGTAGTAAGAATAAAGTGCGACATCCCGCACCGGCATGTCATCGGCAATGACACCAGCAAGATCAAATCCCGTCATCTTTTCCGGAACAGACTGCTCAAAAAACCGCAGCAACGTCGGCGCCAGATCAATCGCAGGCTGCACCAGTGCCTGCCGCCGCTCCCCTGTTTTACCCGCACGCGGGTCCCAAATATAAAAAGGCGTATGCGAAATCTCCTCCCACATCTCCGGGTGACCCTTTGCCCAATATCGATGTTCCCCGAGGAGAAAACCGTGATCCGTCCACACGATCAGCATCGTATCCTCCCACATATTATGACGATCCATCGCCTCAAGCACGCGCCCCAACTGGGCATCACACATCGAAAGCAGAGCTGAGTAACTGGCCTTCAGCTTATCAACCTCTTTCGGTGACTCCTTCACTCCCTCATACATCGGCCAGTCAAAAATTGGTTCCTCGCCGGACGGAGGGTGAGCCGACTGATATCTCTCCGGTGCGGTAAAAGGCTCGTGTGGATCAAAAGTCTCGATATGCAGCATCCAGTCATCCTCTGCATGATTACGCTCCAGAAAATCCAGCCCGGCATCAAAAGTTTTTACCTGAGAAAAATCCTCCTCCTTCTGTATAAACTGCCGGTTCACCCAGTCCTGCCGCCTGGATTTTCCATTAATATTTTCCGGAATTTTAACTTCCCCGACCTGCCCCATCCACGGGTCCCCCTCCTGCCCACGAAATCCCTGCCAGGTCGAATAACGGTTGTGATACGTCCCACCGCCATCTTCAAAATAATGATAGTGATCGGTGACCAGATGCGTCGAAACTCCGGCCCGTTTCAGCAACTCCGGAAACGAAATATCAAACGCCTCCAGCGGTCCCCAGCTCCGTAAAAAATAACTGGGCCGCCCCGTGTGAAAATCTCTTCTCGCCGGCATACACGGCATCGAACAAACATAGGAACGATCAAAAGTAAGAGCCGACTCAGACAAACGCCGAAAGCTCGGCAACTCCGCTGCATCCGCCGCATACGACGGCAAATAGTGTCGATTCAAAGAATCAAAAGTAACAACAATCGCTTTCATCAAAAAATACCAAAATGCAAACCTGAAAACAGGTGATTGCAGGTAACATCACATCCTTGGCATTTCTCTTTTTGCGTCAATATCTTTTTACCTCACCCGCATCATACCGAATCTATGAAAAAACCGGTCTCAGGCTCCACAGATTGATCCGGCAAAAATTACCAGGTCACTTCGTCAAAGTAATTCGAAATCCGGGAAGAGTCCGTCGACTCTCTCACGACAAGTTTAGGAGTCACCACGACAGACTTTACTTTCTTTTTATCGATGCAATCGAAAAGAAGCTGTGTGACATGTCGGGCGCGATCCCGAATCTCCGATGTCACAGAGGTCAACGGAATCACACAATGACGGGCAATCGGCGAATCATCGATTCCCACCACTTTTGGCCACCGATCCTTCGGCATGCCAAGGCGTAAAAAATAATGCACAACGGCTGCGGCCTGAGCATCCGAGTCCGTGGAGACTCCATCAAAGCGTTTGCCGGAACGAACCAGCTTATCAATGTACTGCAGTGCTTCATCGTATGTGTAGTCCTCCGTTTTCAGCATCAGCGAATGATTCACCTTCGCTCCCGCCGATCGTAACCCTTTGAGAAAACCCTCCTGCCGCTCTTTGAGTGTATGGATGCGGGCAATCCTGCTACAACCCATCTCCAGCAAATGCTCCGCTGCCAGACGCCCCTGTTTTTCAAAATCGATGGAAACACAGGGAATCCTGTTAGCCGATTTACGATTTGCAAAAGTGCAGACCACGGCAATGCCCCGCTTCTGTAGTTTTTGTAAACTATCATACATCTCGGGATGCGGTGTTCCTGCCACGATAAGCCCGTCAACTTCCTGAATCAGGCGTGGTGAACATGCCTCGAGAAATTCCTGTTCCGAGGTAAAAAAACGCAGCCACAACCCCAGTCCGCGCTCCATCAGACTGTCGGAAATCGTGCTGATGAACTGCTCATTCAGCTCGCTGCCAAACACACCATGCTTATGCAAAAAGACAGACACATAGCCCTTTCGTCCTCCCTTCAGAGCCAGCGCAAGACGGTTCGGGCGAAAGCCCACCTCCTGAATACGCTTCAAAATAAACTGGCGTTTCTTTTCACTCACACGCGTATTCCCCATGCGCCCGCTCGCCACGCAGGAGACCAGGGTGTGAGAAACCCCCAGCTCGGCAGCAATTTCTTTTAGGGTCGGCGTGGGCATAAGCAAGGACTATGCTAACCGGAATCCACGCACAATATTTGTTTCCTGATCACACCACAACAATCGTTACGGTGCGCTCTTCGCTTTGCACATAGCCATACCGCACCGCCTTGAAAACAAACCGATGCGTTCCCGCCTCCAGGCGAATCGCCTTTCGATAAATCCGCCATGTCCCGGACTCCTCCGAACGCCAGCCGATTGTCGCCCCCTCCGTCGCACAGGCAAGCTGCAGAAGTGCGGCTCCCTTCACCTCACACGTCTCCCCGAGCAAAGTTCCTTCCGGATATTCTTCCTCATAGACAATCCCGATCGGTGCAGCCGTGACGGGTTGTTTGCCCTCCGGCCAAAGCCGCCCCACCATTTGTTCCTCGCCCAGACCACAATCCGGATCGTTCTTTTGTTGCCAGGCATCAAGTGCCGCAGAGAGTTCTTTTTTCACCTCGGCAAATTCCGGAGCGGCAATCATGTTCACCATCTCATGCGGATCCGCATCAAGATCATAGAGTTCCTCGGGGGCATACGCGGTATCGAAAGTTGCATTTCCTTTTAGCTGCTCCAGCCGGATCGCCTGCATCGCCGCGTGATGTGCCCGATAAGGAATGTAGCCAAACTGCTCCCGCCCCGCATAATAATTTCGGATATACTTAAAGCGGTTGGAGCGCACCGAACGGCTCTTATCATAATCCCCGTCCATACGATCCCGATGCGCAAAAACATAAGGTCTCTCCGCACTCTTCAACAAAGATTCTCCCTCCATATAAATCGGCTTTGGCAAACCCGCCGCTTCCAACACCGTCGGAGCCAGGTCGATCAGGCTCACCATTTTTTCCTCCCGGACACCTGCCGCAAAATGCTCCGGCCAGCGCACAATCAACGGCACACGCGTGCCCGAGTCATAGAGAAAGCGCTTTGCCCGTGGCAGCCCTTCTCCGTGATCCGACCAAAGCATCACCACTGTATTGTTCGCAAGCCCATCCTCTTCGAGCTGAGCCAGCAGCTTACCAATGATTCTGTCATTATGCGCGATGTTGTCATACTGACGCGCAAGAGCCGTGCGCACGGCCGGGGTGTCTGGCAGAAACGGCGGCACCGTCACCTCCGTCGGATCGGTTTTTATTTCGGAAATATCCCCGCCCTCCATTGCGGGCGGTTCCTCCGGCCACATCCGTCGCTCGTGCGTGTCTTCAAGGTTAAAGACTGCAAAAAACGGCTGTTCAGGGTCAGGCCGATTCCTCCAGTGAATTTCATCCACCGACTGGAGTTGCTGATTTTCATCCCATGCGGAAAACGGCGTCTCGAACTGGTAATCCGTCTTGCCGTTGTTCGTGCAGTAATACCCCGCCGCCCGCAGTTCCTCAGTGAAGCACTTCACATACGGCGGAGGCACCGCATGGTAGGGCGTCGGCAACTCGGGAAACTCATCTCTCTGATAAATCGTCCGCATATGCTGCGCCGACATCGCTGTGGCGGGATACCCGGTGATAACCGTCGTCCGGCTCGGCGAACAAACCGGCGCCGTGCTGAACGCTTTGGTAAAAAGTGTCCCCTCCGCAGCCAGACGGTCAATATGCGGAGTCCGCGCCAGGGCGTCTCCGTAACACCCAAAACGGGGCGAACAATCCTCCAAAGAAATCCATAAAAAATTCGGACGCTTTTTCACTCTTTTGACCGGACCTTATAAATCTCTCCCGCCACCTCGCGGGACGCTCCGATCATTTCATCATAAGGAGTGTCCGTTATACTTAGAAATCCGATGTTGTGATTCTCCGCATCGAGCGAACGCCCCGTCGTCGGTTCGTCCACTAAAGAAAACCAGTGCGCTCCCACAAGCTCCGGGTTCGAAGCCGCACCCAACATATACTTGCGATACATAGTGGCACGTTCCACGGAACTCGCCACAGGCACAAGCCCTTTTCCAAATACTCCTCTGTCATTCGCACCGAAATGAAACTCCCCGATGATCACCGGCTTATTGATCGCCGCCGCAGGTTTCCAGTTCGCCACCGAACTCCGGTAGATATTAAACGAAACCACATCGCAATACTCCGCCGCGATACGAACCACCTGTTTATTATGCTCTGCAAAACGGCAACCCAAATAAAGTTTATGCGGCGCGACCTCCTTCATCACACGGCTCACCGTCTCAAAGTATTTTCTCACCAGCTTCTCCGTGAACGCACGCAAATCCTCCAGCCCCTCTGCGCTTTCCGGCAGCGTTTTCTCCTCCAGCATCGTTTCCCAGCTTTTGAAATCCGTCTTCCACGCCGCATTGAGTTTCCCGATCGAGTCATACTTCATCCGGAGATCCTTCAGCAGCTCGACCTTGGCCGGATTGCTCGCATTCCCTGCCATCGTCGCCTTGCCCTGAGTGTCCTCATCGTGCCAGGTCAGTTCATTGTCCACGAAATACCCGATGCAATACGGATCATCGATGGTGCCCTTTGTCATCTTCAGAGCCATGCGCCGCAGCGTATCCTCAAACTCCGGCGAGAAAGGATCCGGAACCGGATTGCGCGTCGCTGGCTGCCAGGGCAGCTTTTTCGCGGCATAAAATACCCAGTGCGTATAAGGGATTTTCCCCTTAGTAATAATCTCCGGATCTGACCAGTTTCCTATCGTATTAAACCCCCAGTTCATCAGGCGGCGAGGAATCAAATCCTGCCAGGTCGTCTTCCAGTCCGCCCCGTATTTCCGTTTCAGATTCGCTCCGTAAAAATTAAAAACCCGCATCTCCTCATTCGCATAATCGCCCCTCTTTACTTTGCCCGTTCGGACAAATTCCTTAAACCCATCGCCCGCTTCCCACGGCGCATCGACAAACCATCCCTCGCGTTTATCAATCGGTGTTCCACCCTGCCCGATCTGCACCACATCGATTCCCATCGAAAAAAACAACCGCCCCTTCGGATCGATCAACCACCATTTTCCCTCATGCTTCTTTGTATAAAAATGCCCCGTCGCCTCCAGTTGAGGCCCGTCTGCCCAGCCGCCAAACTCATTCCAACTCTTCGGACGCGGAAAAGAATCCAGACTCGCCGCCTCGCGGGCTTTGATTTTCGCCAGATCCTCATCCGACTTGATTTTGTCCAGCCAGTCCTGATGCTGGTATTGGCCGTAACCATCCACAAACGGAAAAAACGGCTCCGGCACCGATTGGCTCGCGGGGTCATAAGCCCCCTCTGCCCGGATACTATGAACCGTGAACGTCGCAGCCCGCGACGGCTTGTTCGCAAAAATACTCACATTCACGATATTCGCCGGATCGATCGAACCCCCAAACGGCGGACGCCTCCCCCACGGCGTAGATTGCATGCCCGCAAGTTTCTTCCGAATCTTCTCCGCAAAATACCGGTCGAAGTGAACCACAAGCGTTCCCCGCTCACCCGGATCCAGCGTCAGCTTCCCCGCATTGGCATTCTCCAGAGGTGCCGCATTCGGATTCTCCACCCGCCCGATAAGCTGCACCGACTCATCGCTGTTATTCGTCACGTCAAACTCCAGCCGCGTGAACCTCTCCAGATTCCAGTTCTGCTTCGGCGGAAGAAATTTGATATGCGGATACGGCTTCGTCGCATGAAAACGAACCCTCAGTGCCTTCCCGTCCCCATCTTCAATCAACTCCTTCTCCGCATCGAGCTGCGTGATCCGATCCAGCACACCCTCCGCCTCAAACGCCATGAGAACCGGATCCGACGGTTCCCTATTTGCCGGAGCCGGACGCCACTCCTCTCCTTTGGCAATTCGCTCCAACAGCTCAGGCGAAGGCTCGCCAAAAGCCTCCATACCCTCCACCACAATACCTGCCTCCTTCTTCGGTCGAACCAAAAATAAATGTGCCCCCACCACCTCCGCCGGGTTCAGCGGATACACCGGAGCCTTCCCCGTTCCTTTTCCAAAAACCACCTCCACTGCCTTTGTCTGACCCGCCGGAATCTCCCCCGAACCCGTATTCCACGGTTGCCCCTTCCCCGCATTATCCGCTCGCAGAAAAACCTTCACCGCCTCATCCCCCGTATTCGTGATCACCGCCCGGATACCGCCAAACTTTGACAAATCCCATACCGAACCCTCCGGCGGTGCAAAGCCCACATCAGGAAATCTGTGTCCCGTTCCAAAATCCACCTTGATTCCCTTGCCCCCCTCCCTGTCAACCAGCCCCACCGTCGCCTCACGCGTCGTGATTTTCGAAGCATCAAAGCTCTCGTCAACTTTGAGAATCGGCAGCGTTTCCGTTTTTGTCACCGCCTCCTCCTGCGCCCCAAACAGGGAAAATGAAGAAAAAGCAAACGTCGCACCAAACAAAACAGGGAGAAAAAACAATTTCATAAAA
>JBKEBM010000007.1:0-14673 GCA_047973165.1 Chthoniobacterales bacterium | reverse complement strand
TTTCCAGCCAGGGCAGGAGGGCACTCTCCTGACGTGCGACAGCCGGATACTGAGGGAGATGCGTGTGAAGATCGATGAGCCCCGGCAGCAACAGGCTCGAGGGAGAATTTTGCCAGATCAGCCCGTCGGCCTCGGGGAGATGACGGATGCGGGAATATTCCCCACAGTCCAGGATGATGCCGTCTTCCACGAGCAACGCGCCATCGCGAATCTCCCGCAGCTCTCCACGCCGGGGAGAATCGATGACAAAACCGCGATAGGCCTGAATGGAAGAAAAACTCACACCGTGACTCTAAACATCCCGCCTTGCTCGTCGAGATTGAAAATGCGGGCGTCAATACGGCGGCAGTTTCCGGCGCGGGTAAGGTTACCGAAGGTAGCAACCATACAACTCTTTTATACCATATCCTCAACCAGTACGGCTCCGGCACCACCCCCCTTACCGGTAATGTTTCTTACAAAGGCGAACTCTTTGTCGAAAAAGGAACCCTGCGCATCGCGGAGGGCGGAAACGTCTTCCTTTTGTTCGACATGAATTATTCCTCCAACGCCTATCTCGGTGATATTGCCGGAACGAGTAAAACCATCGTCACCGGATCGGACTCCAGTCTGAGTGCGGTGTCTGCTTGTCGGATTCAAGAGTGGCGAAGGGGTACCCGTCTTTCACGTTTAATCGCACTCAATGCGGATTTTGAAGAAAGGTAAACGTTGCTAAACGGCCTGAAGTCGTGAAGTATTTCAATAATCTTTCCTCAGAAATTTGCCGAGCATGAGTTCTTCCGATTCGAATTCCTTTAGTATGTTTCTCAGGGTTTCGCCTGATGATATCGTTCTCTATGGGAACCGGGCGACGGCGGATTACTTTCGGGTTCGCAAAGATGAATTGGTCGGAACACCGCTGCATGTTTTGCAGGATCGTCTGCGCGGAGAGATAAGGGAGCATTTCGGAAGGCCAAAAACGGGGAAAAGCGGAAACTGCCTGGTGACTGATGCGGGGGGGCGGGTCTTTGAGTTAAAATCGTATAGCCAGTCCGGTGTGCTGGATTTGATTTTGGATGAGGTGACGGATTTGCCATCGGTTTTGCAGGGTTTTTCCTCGTCGATTGCTTTGCAAAGCGAGCAGTTGAGTGAGGAGGAAATTCGCAGTATCTGGCAACCCGAGCGTCGGATTCTGAGCGTTGTGGAGTCTCGCCTTTGCGGTATCAACGAGATTGCTGAGAGAGAATCGGCTGTTGAGATGCGGCTGATGATTAACCTTTTTGCCGAGGAAGCTTCGGATGGTATTTTGGCAAACGGAGGTTCGATTGCAGATGCCCGTGTGGATACTTTGCAGGGAATTTTTGGAGCACCGCGTTACTACCGTGACCATGCTTTGCGAGCATTAAACAGTGCTTTTTATCAGTTAGATCGTCTCTCGGCTTTGCGTTCAGGGGTTTATCAACAGGGCAAGGAGATTCCGCCAATTGCTGCTGCGGTCAGCACCGGCGAGGTGCTTTTAACTTCGATTCGAAGGCGGGGCGGCAGTCGGCTTTCGGTTGCTGCGCCGACCGTCGATCTGGCAACGCGTCTTTTGAAGCTGGCTCGCCCGGGTGAGGTATTAATTTCGGATTTTACCTTACAGGCACTTTTACAAAGCCTGCCGTCGGACTGGGAATCAGTGAAAGCCGAACTGGAAACGCGTACCGATCTTTCAGATATGGAGTGGCAGGATGAAAATATCCTGCCGCTCGATACCGAGCTGGAAAAAACAGTTTATCTTGTCGGACCAAATATCTCTGAACACTCGGAGTTTGTAGAAATCTATTTTGATTATCTTTACGCTTTGCAGGTCGAGGGGTTTGAGTCACCGGTTCCGATTTTGAGAGCTGTGCGACCTGAGACTGCGGTTGCTTCGATCGAGTTGTCGGAGGAAAATATTGTCACTCAGACGGTGGAGCAGGTTCTTGGAAAGTATCGGCTCATCTCCATCATTGGCCAGGGGGGGATGGGGAAGGTCTGGAAGGGGCGTGACCGCTTTGGAAATCTGGTTGCCGTAAAAGTGCTTAATTCCGCAGATGATGCCACGGACGAGCAGGTAAAGCGTTTCAAACGGGAGGCGGAGATCATGGGACGCCTGCCGCACCGAAACATTTGCCGCGTTTTTGAAATTAATGAGTTCGAGGGTATCCAATACATCGCGATGGAGTTTATCGATGGCCTGACGCTTGCAGATTTACTTTACGAAGGTCTCCGGTATGCCGCCGGGAGCAAGCGCAATGCGATTAATCTGCACAATCTGATTAAAGAAATACGTGCGGGAGAGAGTCTGCCGGAGAAAGAGGAAGAGACAGAAAAAGAAGTCAGCGGCGAGGGAGAGTCTGCTCGTCAAAAAAACTCGCTCATCCTGCCACAGGAGCAGACGCTTTCCATTTTTATACGCATTTGCGATGCAGTTCAGTTTGCGCACAAACACGGTATTTTACACAGGGATCTGAAGCCGGGAAATGTTTTGCTGCGCGAGGACGGGGAACCTTTTGTTGCCGACTTTGGTCTGGCAAAATCGCGAAATGATGCCAGCTCGCTCTCCCTGTCCGGGCATGTTGTCGGAACGCTTGAAAATATGTCGCCGGAGCAGGCAGAGTCGAGTAAGAGTGTCGATGAGAGGGCAGATGTTTACAGTCTGGGGACGATTCTTTATCAGATGCTGACCGGGCGGCGACACTTTGAAGTTACGGGAAATTTCGTCGCGGACGGGCAGGCACTGAGGGAGCATACGCCGGTGAAGCTGCGCCAGCATAATCCGACGATCGACCAGGACCTGGAGCTGATCTGCCTAAAGGCACTCCGTGCGGATCCTGGCGAGCGTTACCGTAGCGTGGCGGCATTGCAGGCAGACCTTGAGCGTTACCGTCTGGGAGAGGTGATCTCAGCAAAGCCGGTAAGTGCTTTTGAGCTTGCCAAAAAATTAATTCAGCGAAACCGGACAGTCAGCCTGATGGCCGCAGGGTCGCTTCTCATTTTTATAGTTGGAGCTGCTGTGTCTTTTTGGGAAATTAATCAGCGGCGTAATGAAGCGGAGTTTGCTCGTAAGGATGCTGAGAAACACGCTCATGCAGCCCAGGAAGCTGCAAACAATGCTTTGCAGCGGACCCGTGAGGCAGAGAGTGCTTTGGAACAGCTCAAACAGGCTCAGGCAGCGAAAACATCTGCAGAAGAGGAAGCCGAAGCGGCTAAGAAAGCACAGAAAAAAGCTCTGGCTGCCAGGGAGGCTGAGCGTGCTGAGCGTCTTCGGGCAGAAGAAGAAATAGAGGCTGCTCAGGAGCATTATAATAAAATGCTGGCTCAACAAACTAATAATACGCCTGTCTTTGAAGAGATACCACTCGAAGTCGAAAATATGCAGCCAACACGGGAACAGCCCCTTGTAAACGATGCCCGGAGTGAGGCGGCAAATAATTTTTATCGAAAGAGTGCCGCAATCGCAGAATTTGAGCTGACACCTTTTGAAATGCAAAGACAGATGCACTTACCGGAGGCTGTGCTGAACCGTCTTGTGGATGCTCTTGATTTTATTGACAGGTCTCTGATTCTGGATCCCGGAAAATTGGAGGCCTGGGTCCTGAAAGGGCGTCTGCATCTTTTAATTTTTGAGCCGGAGGCTGCCCGCGAGGCTTTTCAAAGAGCAAGCAGTATATATGAGAGAAACGTGGCAGGTGAAGGAACAAAGGAACATGAAACTTTTTTTCCGAAACTGTCTGCTTTTCTTGAGGAGCTAAATAAGAACTTCAGTAATGTATCTGAAAAATATTATTCAGAAATTGAGCGGTCCGATTTTTCAGCCGCTTTACGGGTAGGAAATTTAGCTTATTTTTTACGAAGGGCTTTGACTTCCGGGAAATTAAAAGCCTCTGAAATTGAAAGGAAGGCCGGGGAAGTCTCCCTCGCAGAGGCAGCTCTGAAATTACTGCAAACCAGTCGTGGAAGACGACCTGTAATAACATTTTTTGATGACGATTCAGCCATGCGAATTCGCATTTCAAATGCATCTGACATTCTGTCTCTGAAAGCTTTGGTGGGCTTGCCGCTGCAGGTGCTGGAAATAGAAGATGTCCGATCAGTTGACTGGGAAAGCCTGGGACAAATGGACCTGGAGACTTTGCTGATTTCCAACTCAAAGGTCTCATCTTCAAAGCTACTGAGTTCCGGATCGTTCCAAAATTTAAAAGAACTGAAAATGGAAAATTGCGAGATTGCTGATATTGATTTTATACGCAAGGCGTTAAATCTGAGTTCGCTGAACTTGCAGGATTCACAGGTTGAAGATTTAACTCCGGTTTTGGTTCTGCGCCGTTTAAAGGAGCTGAAAATGCCGGAAACCGAAATTGTAAGCTTACGACCGCTTAACTCCCTGCCTCTTGAGAAGTTAACTCTGCCGGAAACACTAAAAAACAATCTCTCACTTACGGATACATTATTTTCTCATCGCACCTTGCAGGTGATTCGGTTTGCCGATGATCCCCCGGATCAGAGTCGGACTCAGTTCCGCCAAAAAGTCCAGTCCGGGGCTTATAAACAAAACGAGTGATGAAAGCCCGAAATCAGAAATTTGCGTCTGCGTAGCAGCTTTCGATGATCTCCATATTCCACAAAAGGCATTTGTAAAAATTACAGATTCGCTAATTTCTCCGGACGCCACAATTTGCTTAATCTTCGCAATTGCGAGCAGGAACCTGTGACGAAAGGCGACGATAAAACACGCTTGGGATTCCTCAGCGGCACGGGTAATTTCCTGCGCATCTTCCAGGGTGTGTGCAAGCGGCTTTTCGCAGAGAACGTGGATGTCGCGTTGCAAAGCCGTCACGGCAATTTCGCGCTGTGTCGAAGGCGGTGTACAAATACTCACGGCATTTACACATCCCGAATTCAATAACTCCTGATAATTGCCAAAGAGCTGTGACTTTGGCGCAAGTGCTGCAGCCCCAGTAAGTTGGACGCCTCTTACTGTGGCAATGACCATTCCCAACAACACCATTTATTTTCGCGTAAACGAGATCATTAATGTGAATGCGGCGTTGGATAATACGGCCTATGCGGCATTCGACAGTTTCTCCCTCATTCCGGAGCCCACGGTCACGAGCCTGGTTTCCATTTTTGCACTGGGCTTATTAGGGAAACAAGTTCGTCGGAAACATGGTGGACAAGACGGGTGGGCGTTCCGAGGAAATTGAGGGCCACAACTAAGACGGGCGCTATCTGTGTTCACAGCGGAACCCTGGATGATCAGGGAATGCTTGCCCAGGAGGATGTTTTCCTGAACACCTCGGATGAGCCCGATCACGATGCACTCTGCGCCCTGGAGCAGGACTATTTCCTGCGTGCCATCCGGGAGGATCTCTGCCTGAGCCGTCATCTCGAAGACGCCGTCAACAGCCTCGCGATTGTGCTTGTGGCTGATCGCTCAATAAAAACCGGACAAAAAATTGATCTCACTGCGGACTGACGCCATAAAGAAGCAAATTGGTGCGTGACCCGCTAGGGATGTCGGTACCTGTTGGGCCTTTAGTTTGGTTCATCCGGGAAGTTCGTGTGTATAGAGAGAAAGGGTGAGCTTAAAAGAGGATGAGGCAAATTGAGCAAGCTCTTCCGGAGGTAGCTTTTGAACAACATCTTCGATCTCTCCAGCAATCATGAACGGATAATCGTATGCAGTGCGATAAAAGGCCATCTTCTTTGGCCCAACGAGGATTTTTCCGCCTTAAAAAATGAGTTTTAGCTTCGTCGAATTTTTGCTGCACGAAGAAGGGCAAAGCTCCTCGTATCACTCCGGACACTCGGAGTAATGCCTATTCAATCGTCTGCAGGCTGATTTGTTTGAGATCGATGATGTTTGGGGAATCGTCTTGCACTGTGAGAGGGATGTTTGTGCCGGAAAATTCCGGGCTGTCGGGGAGGAGGCCGTGAATCCGTTTTCTGACTTCTTTGCTCGATGGGATTCGTATTTCGTAGTCGCCCGGCGGGACGCCACGAAAACGTCGTTTTTCATAGTCCCAGTCTGCCGATACGCGTTTTTCTTTTTGCCACAGTTCCGGCAAAATTGCTGACGAATGCCAACCCTGGGGCGGCTCAGTTTTGACAATTACATCACTCGCTCTACCAAAGGTGATTTCCTCTTCGGCAGTATCTTTTTTGACTGTCAGATTTCCCTTCCATGTTATGCAGCCTGGGATTCGAATCTCCATGCGATAGACGCCTGGTGATATTTGTAAAAAATTCAGCTTTTCTGAAACTGGCAGCGCAAATCTCGCCGGACTCTGGAAACCGATTTCCTGATTTTTTCGATCCTGGACACCCCGGAGTGTTACTTCCATGATCTCATTTGCAAACTGAGATGCTGGCTTTGGCAGTCGTAACACTAACTTCAGCGGAACTGCTGTAATGGCAAAAAGGGCGGCCTCCTGGGGTAGAGGTGCCGGAATCAGAAGGCTAAACCACGGATCATTCGGGTCGGCCATTTTTGTGCTGCGCAGTGCCAGAGTTCGGATCGCTTTGTGATCGAGGAACGTGTCGCGCGGTAATTCCAGTATGCCATTTTCATCGGTTTTTGCTGTGGAACCCAGGTCGGATTCTGAGGCGATTGTCCATGAAACTTCTCGGTTTGCGTAGGGTTTTCCATTCACCAGCAGTTGGTAACGCAGCGGTCCGGCCTTTGGGGGCATTGTGAAAGTTTTTCCCATGTCGGTTAGTGTTTCGCCGGCTGCTTCTGCCACGGTGGTTGAGGGGTGTGTGAGCATGCGGCGGAGGGCAGCCTCTGTTTGCGGGATTTGTTTTTCACGGAAAATTTTTGCCAGTTTTTCTCCCGCATCGACTGGGAGTTCCGGCGAGGCTTGGGCGGAGAGGATTTCGAGTGCCGTTTTTTGTGCGGATTTACTCAGTGGTTGGGCTATCAAAAAATCGAGCTTATCGCCTCCAAAAGAAAAACCCGTCTCCCGGTTTAATGATGAGGTTGTTGTCTTTTTCGCAGGGAAAGTTTGTCGGTCCACCAGGCTGTCGAGCACTCGAAAGTATGCCTGCAGGGTATTGGGTTGTGCCTGGGTGATGAGTTCAGCAAGCCAGTGCACACGCTCGTCGCCGGAGAGGACCTTCATCAGGCCGAGCAGTCGAGTTGTCTGTTGCTCAGCGAGCCAATTGTTTTGAAAGGCGGAGAAGGCGAGTCCGCCGGCGACGGTCTCCATGGGATTTTTTACAATTTTTTCCAGCACGTGTTTCACGCCGTCCATTCTCCGGGTCGGCACGGTTTGCAGGACGGCACCCGTTGCTTCGGGCCAGCGTTTGTCGGCAATCAGTGCCATGAGAATTGCCCGGCTCTGGGGTTCGCGGAAGCGGTTACTTCCTGTGCCGCACCATCCTCCCCACCGATACGCCAGTATTTTTTCAGTAAAGGGTCCGTTTTTTCCGGTAAGCAGGTCGGCGATTAGCTCCCAGTCTTCCGCTTCGTGAGGTTGAAAATCGAGTTTGCGGGCAGGGTTACTTGTCGCCTGTTGTAATGCAGAAAAGGGTGCGATCGCGTGAAGATACGCTTTGATAGCGGTCGTCAGGTCCGCCGGGTATCCCACAGGAATTTCGGGCAGGGAGATTTTGCCTTTCGGCATTTCGATTCCCTCCGGCACGTTTTGATATTTTAACCAAAGGTCCGAGACTGCCGTGAAGGCATTTACTTTTAAAAAAGTTTCCTTGCTGCCGATGCGGCGAAAGCGTTCCACCAGAGGGGGCAGGTCCTCCGGTGTTGCGTCCTGGCAGGCGTGGACAAAATCCTCCGCTTTGTTGTCCGCTGATAAGCTCGCTGCGGCGACAAGTGCGAGAACGAAAGCACTGCCAAAGCGGAGCAACATTTTTTGAATTTCTTTCTCTAACCGAAGGTCAGGTTTTTGACTCGGGCGGCGGCGGCGGCGTTCAGAACATCCATGATGCGCCCGTGAACGGCGGCATCTTCCGGTTTAATGATAACCGGGATTTTGTCTCCGAAGCGGTCGATATTGTCGATGAGCCAGGCCTTTAATTCGGGGAGATCTTTGTTGTCGGGTGAGTCTAAGGCACGGTCATTCGTGAGGACGGTGCCGTCTGCCAGTATTGAAATAATAACGGGTGGTGGCGGAGCTTCGCCCATGGAGGGCTGGCTTCGTCCGCTGGGGAGGTTGATGTTGAGTTCTTTTTCGATGACCTGAGATCCTGCCGATGCCATAAAAAACAGCAGCAGCACAAACACCACGTCAACCATGGGTGCAATTTGAAATCCTACGTCGCCGTCTTCTGATACGCCTCCTCCTGCCATTGTATTTTACTCCTATGTTATTTGGGGTTTATTTTTTTGTTTCTAAAAAAAGCTTAGGTTCCTTCATCTTTGTCCACGACGGAGAAGGTTACATTGCTGACGCCGGAACTACCTACCGACTGGAGAATGCTGCGGAGATTCTCGTAGCGGACACTGCGGTCGGCACGGATGAGAACGCGGACGAGGGGGTTTGTCTCAACCTGTTTTTGCAGCATGGGGATGAGTCCGGCTGCATCGACATCGACTTCGTTCACTTCGATTATAGTGGAGTTATTTATGTCGCTGTAGAGGATGTTTACGATGACCTGGCCAGGATTTTTTTTGGCGTCCTGGGCTTCTTTGGCGATAGGCAGTTTAATATCCCGGTTGGACTGCAGGACCTCGGTGGAGCTGATGGACATAAAGAAAACAAGCAGAACGAGCAGAATGTCGATCATGGGAGCGATCTGAAATTCCGGATCGGCTTCTGGCTCGGGCTGACGTGTTTTACGTTGGCCGTGGGCTTGGGAGGCTGCTGACATAAGGGGCGGCGGTCTTTAGTTCGTTTTAATTCCAGTCCAGGGTTGCGCTGCAGTGTGGGCAGGGGTTTTCACCGGGCTGGATGGCACCGTTGCAAATCGGGCAGTTTGTTGTGAGTGCACGGGATACTTTGCGGGACTGAGCTGCGCCTTCGGCAGGTGCGCCGGCGCCGGCTTCGAAGTTTTCTCCGATATGGATGCCGCTGAGTTCGGCAAAGGGGATGTCTTCGATGAGGCGGTTCATCGTGTCATCGGCATCGACGGTAACGATGGTGGAGCGGTTGCGGAAGTAGTAGTAAAAAATAAAGGCCGGAATAGCGATAAAGAGACCGCTGGCCGTAGCCATGAGAACCTCACCGATTCGCAGAGCGAGTGTGCGGGGGTCGGATACACCGGAGGAACCCAATACGGCAAAGGCTCCCATCATTCCGATAACCGTTCCGAGCAGTCCGATCATGGGGGCGACAACTCCGATAACAGAGAGGTAACTATTTTTTGTTTTGAGGATTTGAGATTCGCGCTGGCCATGCTCGATGATGGCGATTTCAGTAGCGTCTTTGCCGCGCCCGATACGCTCAAGTCCGCCTGCCAGAACGGTGGCGATGTAGGCTTTGTTTGCTTTACAAATTTCCCAGGCTTCCTGGTAGTTGCCGGCAGAGATGGCGTTGCGAAGGGATTCCACAAGGGCACTGGGGGCGAGGACTTCTTTGCGTAGTGTGAGGAAGAGCTGGATGATGAAGGTGACCATCGTAATGGAGGTCGCCAGGATACATATCCAGATAAAGATAATCAGCGGTCCACCGTGCAGGATAGTTTGCAGGATGCTCATTTGCTCGGGCACGTCGCTTTCGGCTTCGGCAGCGAATGCGCAGGGTGCAACTGCAAAGAGTGCGATTAGAATGGCAGTGAGGGAATATTGACGATGGAACGGGCGAAGTATGCTCATAGAGGTGTGATTAGATTAGGTTAGTATGCAAATTCAAAGGAAGGTTTCAAGGCACGACAACATTTTTTTCTGCGATTAGTTCATTGGCGCGGGCTTGTGCTTTGTCAGCGGTGGTTTGATCTTCGAAGAAAATGGTTGCGGTTCGGAGGTAATCCTGCACGGCTTCGGGGTAGGCACCCTCCTGCTCGTGAATTTGAGCCATAAGGTAAAAGGCCTGGCCGAAGGCGATACTCTGGCCCGAGTCTGCGAGTTTGGTTTGGGCTCCCTGGGCGACGATGGGAGCGAGGATAGATTTGGCAGCACCGTAGTCTTTTTTGGATACAGCTATTTTAGCTTTTGTAAGGTTACTGACATTAGCAGCTTCGGGGTAGGCAGCTTCAAATTTTTGCAGGATGCCTGCAGCGGCATCAGCATTTCCAGCTGCGATGCTGGCATCTGCCAGGAGGGGGCCTATACGCTCGGCCCACGGTGTAGGCAGGCCGTTGAATTTTTCAAAGAGCGGATTGAGGGCTGCTATGGTTGCTTTGGCGTCGTTATTTTTCCAGGATGCAAGTGCTTTTGTGAAGCTGTCGGGGGCGGACTTGGTAATGGATTTTACCTGGGCTATGGGGATGGAGGTGGTGACCTGCTGGCCACCCTGGCCGACCTGAAGGCGGATTTTGTCGCCGGCGAAGCCGAGAATTTCACCGCTGCGTGAGGGGCCTTTTTGCATAACGATCACATCCTGGGCCTGGCTGCCGAGGGCCGTGAAGAGGGAAGCTGTGCATGAAATTAGTGTTGTCAGAATTATTTTTTTCATTGGTATGTGACTTGTCGTAACGAGGGATTTTTTCGGAGGGCTTGCTTTCGGTGAGATCATGGACTAATCAGAAACTTTAATCAAATCAACATTACTTTACAGAATGATCACCATCATCCGCAAGAATCAACGCTGGCTTTTACTTATTGTCGCTTTTGTAACCATTATCGCCTTCGGTTGGTTTTATACAACCCGTCCGACGGATGGTGCGACAAATGAGATCGCTCAGATGTATGGAAGCACACTTTTCCGCTCCGATGCAGACAGGGAACTCAAAACCTATCGCCTGGCTCTGGGCCTGGGGATGACTCCGCTCGTGAGCGAACTGACCCGCACGGCACAGAGTGAGGAAGCGGCGATGACGGATTTTGTCCTTAATATAAATGTGCTGCGGCACGAGGCGGAGCGTTTGTGGATCGAGCCGACGGACAAACAGATTGCGGATGCGATTCGCGGGCTGCCCGCTCTGCAGGGGCCGGATGGTTTTGATGCAGCGAAATACAATCAGCTTTTGCAAAACGCCTTTGCACCTCAGGGACTCACGGAGCTGCATTTGCAGAATATGGTTCGGGACTATCTGAAGCTAATGCGGGTTCGGGAACTGGTGGTTTCGCCTGTCGAGGTAAATGATGATGATGTGAAAGTGGCGTTTCGCGGGGCGCAAAAAGTCTCGCTGACAGTGGCGCGGTTGCCTTTTAATTCGGTGAAAGAAACCCCGGCTCCTCCGTCGGAAGAGGCTATTAAAACTTACTATGAGACGCACAAAGCGAAGCTGATCGCACCAGAGCAACGCTCCGTCACCGTCGCGGAGTTTGCCCTGCCCAATACGGATGCGAAGCTGGAAGGTAAGCCGCTGATGGATGCGATGCAGACTCTGGCAGATCGCGTGTCGGCTTTTGCTGACGGGCTGGAGGCGAATCCGGATACGGACTTTGCGAAGGCAGCCGAAGAAGCCAAAGCGAAGGTGTGGACGACCGAGTATTTTTCGCCCGGCAGGGCAGCCGGGCTTCCCGCGCAGGTGGCGGGGACGGCTTTCGTGCTTGGTGAAGTCGGCACCGTGGGACCGATCCGGCAGGAGGGTTCCAAATTTTTCGTAATGAAACTTGCGGGAATAAAAGAGCCGCGTGATTTAACGCTCGACGAGGCAAAAGCAGACATCGTAACGACCCTGGAAAATCAGGTGAGGGGTGAGGCATTTACGGCATTTGCTTTAAAAGCAGACGGCGAACTGAGAGAAAAACTCAAGGCAAATGAAAACTTCACCGAGGCAGCAAAATCCTCGGGATGGGAGGTAACGACAGTTTCTGAATACGAACCGACTGCGGCAACGACCTTTGATGAAAACGTGGCTTATTCCCAGGCAGCAACGCTTTTAAAAGAAGGAGAGACCTCACGCATGGAGCGTGCTCCGTGGGGTGTTTTTGTTGTACATCTCGATAAACTTTTTGAAATCGATTCGACCTTCCTGGACGAGAAAAAAGAAGAAGTGAAGGCCTCCATCCAGGAGAGTCGTGAGGGGCTGCTTTTTTCGGAGTGGCTGCAAAATGCACGCAAAAAAGCCGACATTAGAATGGTGGGCAATCCATCCTGAGCAGCGGCAAGCAAGATTATATGGCGAACAGCAAACCAGAGCCTGAGAAAAATATCTCGTGCGATCTGGAGAATCTCATGAGTGACGCCAGTGGCGATGTGGCAATCGGTGAGCTGGCTGCAGCGGTCGAAAAATTCAAACGCTGCATCGATATGAAGCCCGATTTTTTCGATGCATGGCATGCTCTCGGCATGGCGTATATGAAAACGGGTAAATACAAAGAAGCCATCACCGCAGGTTTGCGAGCAACCGAGCTGCGCCCGGAGGATCAGCTTGCCTGGAGCAGCCTTTCGCTTTTCTATGTTCGGGACAATCAGATCGAAGCAGCCGAGACCGCCGGTGCCAAAGCACGCGTCCTCTCATGGACAGAACAACTCAAAAATAAAGCTGCACCTGGCACTCCATCCTGATTTTTTTTACAACCATCCGTATTCTTTTTACCCGCAATGGCACCCGAGACATTTTTTATCACAACGGCAATCGACTATACAAATGCCGCCCCGCACATAGGGCATGCCTATGAAAAAATACTAGCCGACGTCCTGGCCCGTTACAAACGCCAGGAGGGTTGTGAGGTTTTTTTTCTGACGGGTGTTGACCAGCACGGGCAGAAGGTCCAGCAGGCTGCGGAGCGTGAGAATCTGCTCCCCCAGGAGTTCGCTGACCGGGTCACTAAACACTTCACCGACCTTTGGAAAACCCTGGGCCTCTCCTACGACGAATGGGCCGCAACGAGCAACCCGCGCCACCGCCGTGTCGTACAAAAAATTCTCGACGTATTGTATGAGGCCGGAGCGATTTACAAGGCACAACACTCGGGTTTTTACAGCGTGCGGCAGGAGCAGTTCCTCACGGACAAGGAACGCAACGAAGCCGGAGAATTCGGCCCCGAATGGGGAGAGGTCGTTTTTTTGGAAGAAGAAAACTGGTATTTCAAAATTTCGGAGTGCAAACCGTGGCTCGGCGACTTTGTCAAAAATAAGAAAGGATTTGTGCTACCCGATTTTCGCCAGGCGGAGCTTGCAAATGCTGTTTCCAAAGGTGAGGGCGACCTGTGTATTTCGCGCCCGAAGACACGCCTGGCCTGGGGGATTGAACTGCCTTTCGACAAAGATTTCGTAACCTATGTCTGGTTCGATGCGCTGATAAACTACCTCAGCTTCGCGGGTTATCTCTCAGACGAAAATTCGGAACACGAGAGCTTCCAAAGACGCTGGCCGAAGGCACTGCACATCATTGGCAAAGACATCCTCATTCCGGCACATGGTATTTACTGGCCCTGCATGCTGCATGCGATGGGATTCACAGATGAAGAAATGCCCACTCTCCTGGTCCACGGCTGGTGGAATCTCCAGGGAGCCAAGGTCAGCAAAAGCGCGGGAAACATCGTCGATCCAAAAGCCCTCGCCGAAAAATATGGTGTCGCCCCTTTGCGCTACTACCTCATGCGAGATATCGCAATCGGACGAGATGCGGACTTTAACGAAGACCGCCTGGTGAGCATCTACAACAGCGAACTTGCAAATGGTCTCGGCAACCTGCTCAACCGCACGCTGAATATGGCAAAGCGTTACCGCAGCAGCCTCATTCAGCCGATTGCGGATGCACCGCTTTCGACAAAAACCAGCGACCTCCTCACGGCATGTTCGGAAACTTTGCAAACTTATCGCAAGCAGATGGATGAGTATCAGGTGCACGCTGCACTCGAAGCTCTCACACGGCTCGTCACCGATGCCAACACCTACGCCGAGCAAATGGCACCGTGGAAAATCGCCAAAGATGAAACCCAGGCCGGCCTGCTGGACGAGACCCTAACAGCCATGGCGACAGCAGCAGCAACCGCGACGGTTTGCCTGACACCCGTTTTACCCGCTGAGACCGCTGCGGCACTTGAGCAGCTCCGGCTCGATGCAAAAACGATTCTCGCTGCCGCTCCCGAAAAACTTTTTACGCACCCGCATCAGCTCCAGGCACCAACGCCCGTCTTTCCCCGTATCGATTCCCCTGTATGAGCAAACCGGAAAAAACAGCTCCCTCTGCTGCCAAACGCTTTCGCTATTATATAGAGTATTTCGGTTTAAAATTCGCCGTTTGGTTTGTTGGAAAGCTACCCTTTTCCGCGCTGCACCACCTGGCAAATTTTCTCGGCGGGTTTGTCTGGCTCTGTGATTCACGGGGGCGACGCGTGGCAATGGACAACCTGCGCTGCGCCTTTCCAGGTCGCTTCGATGTCGCTGAACTGAAACGTATCTCGAAAGCATCTTATAAAACCTTTGCCCGCACAATGCTCGAACTCCTGTGGGCACCCCGCCTGACAAAAAGGGGCGTTGCAAAACGAATTCGTTACATTGGTGCTGAAAATATCCCCCCTGTCGGCACGCCCGTGGTTTTTTTCTGCATGCACGCATCAAATTTCGAGTGGCTGTCCCTTTCCAGCACGCTATCCGCTGCTTTCCCACCTCGCGCCGGACTCGTCCTCACACAAAAGCTGCGCAATCCGCACCTCGGCCC
>JBKEBM010000058.1:0-7636 GCA_047973165.1 Chthoniobacterales bacterium | reverse complement strand
TGGATGCGCTGTGGATTCCCTTTGAAAAATCCTGGCGTCTGAACGAGCGGCACTACGGTGCCCTCCAGGGACTCAATAAAGCTGAAACCGCAGCGCAATACGGCGACGAACAAGTGAAAATTTGGCGTCGCAGTTACGATACCCCGCCACCGGCTCTCGAAAAATCTGACGAACGCTGGCCCGGACACGATCCGCGCTATGCCGGGGTTGACCCCGCTCTGCTGCCCCTGACGGAGTGTCTCAAAGACACGGTTGAGCGTTTTTTGCCCTACTGGCATGAAAGCATCGCGCCACGTGTGAAGAGCGGAGAAAAAGTCATCATCGCTGCGCACGGAAACAGCCTGCGTGCTCTGGTGAAATATCTCGAAGATATGTCGGAGGAGGAAATTTTAAAACTGAACATACCGACCGGTGTGCCGCTAGTATACGAACTGGAAGCCGATCTGAACCCGATAAAACATTACTAACACTGCGACAAGGCAGCAATAGAAGCTACCAAGGCTGATGTAGCTGCGCAGGGAAAAAGCAAGTAGCGGTTTTTCAGGAAAATCCTGAAATGAGGTCTGGAATCTGATGAGTTGCGTGAGAACGAAACAGGCACTATCGCAATTTCGGGGCTGCCTCTTTCCGTTACTTTGTGTAAAATCAGCGGAACAGCTTTTGCTTCCCAGGGCCATAGGCGAGGCAGACGGGTTCATCTAATCTGACAACTCTCAATAATGCTTATGAAAAATACGATTTTTTACCTTCTGATCCTGGTCGGTGCCGGCATGGGGACTGCGCTTGCGTTGCCTGATGTTTATTATTGTTTCGATGACCTGGATGACCCGGTGATTGCCCGGGATTTAGGGGATGCTGGTCTGAATATGAAGATTATAAAAAACTCTCATATCAGTGATAAAGACCCCAGGTTTGGCGAGGGATGTCTGTTGCTTGAGAAAAGTGTGAATGCTGCTACGGCGGGCTTTTATTCCACACTAAGTCGCTCTCCGGAGTTTAGCCCGGAAACGAATCACCTGACGATTTCTATCTGGTTGAGTCTGGTTGACGACGATCCGTTTCCCATTTTTGGGCGAGGAAGTTTTGAGGAAAACAAGGTCGGCAGATTCATGCTGAGGATCGACGGCGGGCAGCGACTGGTTTTTTCCGTGGGAAAGACGGACCTCAGATCGACTAAGCTCTCACTGCCTTCGCACGGAGAGTGGTTTCATGTGGCAGTGACTTTTAGTGAAGGTGAGGTGAGTTTTTATTTCAATGGAGAATTGGTCAATTCGGAGGTCCTGGATGTTTCCGAAATTTTTGAAGTTTCGGGGGGCGGTGCTATCTCGCTGGGATTAAATGGACGAGAGGGTGTTCGTTTTGACGATGTGGCATTCATTGGAAGTGAAGCACTGGATTCTGAAGAAATTCAGAAAATTTATAAAATCGGCCTGAAGCAATATATCAGTTCAAAAAAACCTTGAAGTGTTGCCCCGTTCTGATCCTTTATCGGATTTTCTGAATTTATGAAAACTGTCGAAAGAGTTATGGATGGTAAAACTGTATTAAAAATAGGCCTTATCGGAGCGGGAGGGAGGATGCGTGGCGTGACGCGTCGCCTCATAGAAAAAGCGGATGAGCGGGGCATCTCTGTAGTTATTGCTGCGGTTTTTGATCCGGATGATGTTGCGCATTCGGCCCTGAAGTCAGAGCTTTCTTATGATTACCGGAGATGTGAGAGTGAAGATGATTTGGTGAAAACACCGGAGATTGACTGGGTATTTATCGGCTCGTGGAATTGTTTTCATGCCCGTCAGATTATTGAGGCACTGGAGGCGGGAAAGGATGTCTTTTGTGAGAAACCTCTTGCGACAAGTCTGGAGGATTGTCTGAAAATTAAAGAAGCGGTTGCTCGCACCGGACGGCGTTTTGCTCTTGGGCTTGTGCTTCGCTATTCTCCGCACTATCAAAAAATTTCTGAAGAACTGCGTAATGGCAGCATCGGGAAATTGATTTCTTTTGAATTTAACGAGACCCTGGACTTCAATCATGGGGGTTATATTTTTGGCAACTGGCGTCGGGATTCGCAAAATGCCGGATCCCATATTCTGGAGAAATGTTGTCATGATATTGACCTGGCAAACTGGCTGGTAGGAGCACTGCCTCTGAGTATTGCCGGATTTGGCGGGAAAAATTTCTTTCTTCCGGAAAATGAAGCCCTTGCTACTGCGTTAGGAAACAACTCTGAGGGGCTTCCGGCCTATGGGGTCTGGCCGGACCCGCATCGAGAGAATCCTTTCGATGGAAAGAGTGACCTCCTGGACAATCAGGTGGCAATTCTGGAATACGCCAACGGTGTGAGGGCGACCTTTCATTCAAATTGCAATACCGCCATCCATGAGAGGCGGTTTTATTTGTGCGGAACTGAAGGAACGCTTCGGGCAGATTTAATCAAGGGAGAAATCGAACTTCGGCGGATTGGCTGGGAACCAGACATCACACGAATCGATTCCATAGGTGGGGACTCTCACGGCGGGGGAGACAGCGTCATGGCAGATGCCTTGGTGTCAACCCTGGTGGAGGGAACGGCTCCCCTGGCATCTGTCAATGAAGGGATTTACTCGGCGGCAGTGGCGTTTGGGATTGATCGTGCTACCAGCGAGCGAACGGTGGTTGATCTCAGTTCGCTTTGGCAACAACTTGATACAGACCCGGCATCTCCGCTGGAGTATCAGGATTTGTCCAGACCGGAACTGGCGTAGGTTTACGTTGTGTGTCGATATTGCAGCCGTTGATATTTTTGGCGGAGGGGGTGGGATTCGAACCCACGGAGACTTGCGCCTCTTCGGTTTTCAAGACCGACGCGATCGACCACTCTGCCACCCCTCCGGTTGCTTTTCTGCGATCTGATTTTTTTCAGTGCGAGCGAGCTTTTTAACAGGTCAGGCTTTGTTCTGCCAGCGAAGATTTTATTTTATTCGCCAAGGTGCTTATGCGGGAGAAGGTAATTTTTTACGTAGTCTGAAACTGCGTCTTCGAGGCTGTGAAGTGATTTATCAAAGCCGGTGGAGAGAAATTTTTTCATGTCGGCTTCGGTGTAGTATTGGTATTGGCTGCGGAGCTGTTCGGGCATGTCAATGAAGTCGATTTGTGGTTTGCGGTCGAGGGCGGTAAAGATGGCTCGACCAAGGTCCAGCCAGGTGCGGGGGAGGCCGGAGCCGATGTTGAAAAGGCCGTTGGCGGCAGGGGTTTCAGCGAGGTGCAGGGTCATTTCAACGGCGTCTTTCACATAAACGAAGTCGCGCATTTGCTCGCCGTCTTTGAAATCGGGGCGGTGGCTTTTGAAAAGTTTTAAGCGTCCGCTTTCCTGAATTTGTTCGAAGGCTTTGCAAACGAGGCTGCGCATTTCGGCTTTGTGAAATTCGTTTGGGCCAAAGACGTTGAAGTATTTGACTCCGACGATGTGTGCGAGATCGCCCTGGCGTTTGGCGTGGAGATCGAAAAGCTGTTTGGAGTAGCCATACATATTTAGCGGGCGGAGGCTTTCGATAGCTGACTCATCGTCAACCATGCCTTGCGTGCCGTCTCCGTAGGTGGCGGCGGAGGAGGCGTAAACAAAGCGTGCGCCCATGCCGAGTGCTAGAGCGGAGAGATCGCGGGTGAAGGCGTAGTTGTTTTCGATGAGATAGGATGCGTTTTTCTCGGTCGTTGCCGAGCAGGCTCCCAGATGAAAAATGTAATCAAAATGGCCAAGGCCCTCGGGGCTGCTTGCCAGGACGGTATCGAGGGTTTCGAACTCGAGATAGTCGTCGAATTGCAGCGGGACGAGGTTTTTCCATTTTTCGTCGGAGCCGAGAATATCGCAGATTAAAATATCGTTGATTCCGCGCTGGTTCAGGGTGTGGATGAGAGAACTACCGATGAAGCCGGCACCGCCGGTCACCAGGATTCTCGCGTTTTCATCGAGTGGTTTATAAGACTGAGATTCTGGCATTGGAAAAGGCTATGGACTTAATTCGGCTTCTTTCAGGGAGTCTATAAAGATGTTTTCTTCCTGATTATCAGGATAAAAAGTTTTTGCTGAGGCGATGAATTTCCGGGCTGCTTTTTTATTGCCTTCAAAGACCGACAGGGCTGCCTGGGCGTAGAACCAGGCGGCGGTGTCTCCAGGGTAGGATAGTTTTTTAAATTCTGCCTCGGCTTCAGTTTTGCGGTCGAGTTTGAGATTGAGCAACACGAGTTTGAAGACGATCAGTTCATTATTGCTGTAGTCGGCCTGGAGTTTTTTAAAATAATCGTAAGCTGCCTGGAAGTTGCCTTGGAGGAAGTCGAGTTCGCCGATGTTGTAGCGTGACGGGAAGTAAGTCGGGTCAATATCGAGTGCCTGATAAAAAGCACTGCGTGCTTCTTTGTATTCCTTTTGTTTGGTCTTGATGGCACCGAGGAGATTGTAGGCGTTGATGTCGTTTGGAACGATTTTGATGGCTTTTTGCAGGGCAACTTCGGAACGTCCGTAGTCCTCCTTGTAAAATTCTTTGAGTGCGTCGTTAAAGTAAATCTGCGCGTCCTGCAGAGTGGGGGCGTTTTCGTCTCCTGCCGGAGGAGCAGCTTCGAAGCTTTGCGTATCCTGCAGAGCGGATGCTTTTTTATCTTCCGCCGGAGGGGCAACTTCGGAGCTTTGCGTGTCCTGGAGGGCGGGTGCCTTTTCGTCTTCTGCCGGAGGAGCTTCTGTGGAGCTTTCCTCAGAGGAGCATGCGGCAAGATTCAGGCAGAGCAGAACTATCGAAACTTTGTGGAGAGAGCGAAATGAACAAAATATATGTGAGATAGCAGACATGATCATGACCATTGTGCGGCGAGGATAAGCTGCCAGGCCGAGGTGTGCAACTTAATCTTATTGAGATATTCAGTAACTTCTGGCTTCTTCATCAATATGTCGCGAGGTTATTTTTCCCTTCTTCTTCATGCTCACCTGCCTTTCGTTCGACATCCCGAGTTTGACGACTTTCTGGAAGAAGACTGGCTTTTTGAGGCTGTTGCGGAAACTTATGTGCCGCTCCTGCAGATGCTGCACAAAATGCGTGACGACAGGCTCCCTCTGAAGCTGACCTTCACACTCACACCGACGCTTTGTGCGATGTTGAACGACCCGCTTTTGCGGAACCGGACCGAGCGATATTTCGAGCGTGCCGACGAACTCGCACAACGGGAATTTGAAAAACCTGAGGTCGATGCTGCCTGGCGAGACCTTTCGCTTTTTTACAAACGAAGATTTTCGGAGGGTCTGAAATATTATCGTAAGGTGCTTAATCGCGACATTGTTGGAGCCTTTGCTGAATTGCAATCGGACGGACTCATCGAGATTGCGACTTGTGCGGCAACGCACGGCTTTTTACCTCTCATGCGGGAAATTCCCCAGGCGGTTCGGGCACAGATTCAGATCGGCTGCGAGGAACATCAGAAAAATTTTGGTGTCGCACCCAGGGGAATCTGGCTGCCGGAGTGCGCTTACTATCCGGGAGTTGAGGAGGAGTTGCGGCGTGCGAATATTCATTGGTTTGCTCTCGATGCTCATGGCGTGATGCTTGGAAATCCGCAGCCACGTTTTGCGATTTTTACGCCTTATTTTACGCCTGCCGGGCCTGCCGGTATCGGGCGTGACCGGGATTCGAGTCGGCAGGTCTGGAGTTCAAGGGAGGGTTACCCGGGCGACCCGGCTTATCGGGATTTTTATCGTGATTTGGGAAAAGACCTGCCGGTGGAAGAACTGAGGGGTATTTACGGAGAGAGCGTCGAGAATCGTTTCACGGGGTTGAAATACCATCAAATCACTGGAGGGGGCGGGGAGAAGGCACTTTATAATCGAGCCTGGGCAATGGCTGCTGCCGATGCTCACGCCACGGATTTTATGCAGAGTCGGGTTGCTCAGTTTGAAGATTTGCAAAAAAAAATGCCGGTGGATTTTTTAGTATTCACTCCGTTTGATGCGGAGCTGTTTGGGCACTGGTGGTTTGAAGGACCAGAGTTTTTAAATCTGTTTTTGCGCAAGGCGGCTTACGATCAAAATACATTCGCCTTTACAACGCCGAGTGATTTTTTACGTCAGCATCCGACTCAGCAGATTCTCTCACCGGCGGCTTCAAGCTGGGGAAACCGGGGTTACTGGGAGGTCTGGCTCGACGAATGTAATCACTGGATTTATCCGCATCTCCATCAATGCGCTCGTGAGATGGTCCGGCTATCCGGGCAGGCGATTGAGCGAGAGCGAAGCGAAGTCGAGGAGCGCACGCTGAAGCAACTCGTCCGTGAGCTTTTACTCGCGCAGTCCAGCGACTGGGCCTTTCTCATGCGCACCGGCACAGCCAGCGAATATGCGGCTTTGCGAACACAGACCCATGTGGATAATTTCTTTCGTCTGGCAAAGGATTTTACTACAAAGCACATCGACGAAACCTTTCTTCGGCAGTGCGAGGAGCGTCACAATTTGTTTTCGGATATCAAATGGCAGCATTACGTATAACTTATTTTTTGATTTTTAAAAATTTACGGAATCTTGGTATTTCCTGCTGCTGTTTTTACCTGCCGTTCACTGCCCTGGCCGAGTCAGCGGATGATAAACAGGAAGAAGTGGAAGTGCCGGTCCTTTTTTCCCATTCGCATGATCCTGAGTATTCTTCACATGCGGGAGTCGTTCCGGGTGGAGTCAATTTTACTTTTGCAGTTCCGAATCGTCCGAGTTTGATTTCGCTTGGCGTGTATGATGAGAAGGAGCATCTGGTAAAAACGCTTGCGGAGGGAAAACGCGAGGACGAATTTCCGCCTGGTTTGAACGGGCTTCTGGCCGTCTGGGATGCGACCCTGCAGGACGGCGCACCGGCACCTCCGGGACGCTACATGATCCGGGGATACGCCATTACGCTTCCCGACTGGGAGGGGATCAGCTATGCAAAGCATCCTTGGGTTCAGGTTTTTGGTCCGGCTCTGGCAATCGATTCGCTTGAGGTGTTTATGGCTGTTTCGAGTGAGGGAGCCGGAAACGGTGACCTGATTGGGCTTGGGAAAAATTCGCAGGGAGATTTACTTTTTCGTGTCTCCTCAGATGGAAAAGTAAAGTGGACCAGGCAGTTGAGCGCAGTGGCAGGTCCGGATGAAAATCCTTCCCAGGAAGTTTTTTTACAGATTTCGCCAGGGGGGGGCGGTGTTTTGCGGAGGGGAGGGAAAGCAGAATTTTTTGACTTGGAAACGGGAGAGACTGCAACGATTTCAAAAACGGAGGGAAGTTTTTCTGTTTCAAAAAAAGAGGGTGAAAAATCGGAATTGAAAAAATTATCCTTTCCCGGAATTACTTTTGCGGAGCACATGGAGCGGGGAAAAGGAGATCATTTTTGGGCCTTGTATTCAGAAGAAAAGGAGGGCGATTTTTTGCAGCTTGGAGAATTTTCGACAACGGGGGAGTTTTTGAGACGTTTGGTAAACCCGGATGATGGAAGCGCATGGAAGGTGATGGATTTCTCAATCACCAGAGATGGAAAATACCTCTTTGTGTTGTCTGAAACTCCGGATGGAGGAATGCGTTTCAGCGGCCTGCAAAGCGCGGAGAACGAGCAGGACTGGCAAATGCTCCTGGATATTTCCGATGACAGATCAAAACAGGATG
>JBKEBM010000053.1:0-3606 GCA_047973165.1 Chthoniobacterales bacterium | reverse complement strand
CCGCCGTATTCATCGACCGCAACGGCGAGGTGGGCTTTTTTTCCCAGGAAGAAGCGCAGGAGTTTCTCCAGGGGCATGTTTTCGCTGACGTGCAGAAGTTCGCGGCGTATGTCGAGCAGGTTGTGTTCTCCACGGCGGACCTGTGCGAGCAGGTCTTTTATGTGCAGGAGGCCGACGGCTTCGTCGAGGTGGCCACGACAGAGCGGGAAGCGTGTGTGTTTGGACTTGATGGCTTCGTCGAGTTGTTCGTCGAAGGGCTCTTCGAGATCGAGGTAGATGACTTCGCCGCGCGGGGTCATGATGTCGCGCACGAGTCGGCGTTTGAGATCGAGAGCGTTTATCAGGATTTCTTTGCCGAGGGGGGTAACTTCATTTGCCGAGGAACTCTCGGCCAGAATAACGCGGAGTTCTTCTTCGGTGTGGGCGAGTTCATGCTCGCCGGCGGGCTCGATTTTCAGAGCGTGGCGGAGAAGGGCATTTGCGTTGCCATTGAGCAGCCAGATAGCGGGACGGAGCAGAACGGAAAACCAGTGCAGCGGTTTGGCTATCCACAGCGTGACGGGAACTGATTTTTGAATAGCAAGAGATTTTGGAACAAGCTCGCCGAGGATGATGTGGAGATAGGTGATGATCGTAAAGGCGATTGCTACGGCAACCGTGTGGATCAGGATTTCATTGGCGACACCGAATTTATAGAAAAAGGGTGCTATCATTTTTGCCAGGAAAGGCTCGCCGGCCATACCGAGGCCAAGGCTGGCCAGGGTGATGCCCAGTTGGGTCGCAGAGAGGTAGGCATCGAGATTCTCGGTGACTTTGCGTGCGAAGGGTGCTTTTTTTTCGCCTTTTTCGATGAGAGCTTCGAGCTGGCTGGAGCGGACTTTTACGATGGCGAACTCTGAGGCGACGAAGAAACCATTCAGCAAAACGAGGAAGAGTATCGTCAGGAGTTTTAAAATGACGATGCCGGAGCTGTCCCATTCCGTGCTGAGTTCGACAGATACGGCCATAAAAGCAGGCAGAAAACTTGCGATCATATGCAGGGTGGTCGAGGGGTGAAGTCAGAGTTTTTCATAAACTCCGTCATCTCGTTTTTCGAGTATGGTAAAGCCGGCTTTTTTGGCGTCGACCGTGGAAAGAGGTTTGGCGATTTTCGGTGTATTAACCTGAGAGATTACCTTTCTGACAGCGCGTTTGCACAGCGGGCAGGCTGTCAGGGGTGTCCTGTCTGCGGGACGACGAAGCTCAAAACGGCCTCCGCAGGCGCGGCAATCGCCCTCGATCAATTCATATTCGTAGATCGGCATTCAGGTATCCAGTATTGGCAATTTGTTTCTGCTCCGCAAGTCTTCGGAGCCGATAACTTACCAACTGGATTTGGTTACACCTGGGATCAGTCCCGAGGATGCAAGCTCACGAAAGGTGAGGCGGGAGACTTTGAAACGACGCATGTAGGCGCGACGACGCCCCGAAATCTCGCAGCGATTTACGAGCCGGGTGGGGCTGGCATCACGCGGGAGCATGGTCAGTCCGACATAATCTTTTTTTGCTTTCAGCTCGGCACGCAGTTCGGCGTATTTTGCCACGGATTTTTGTTTCCTTTTATTGCGTTCGAGCCATGCTTTTTTAGCCATAGAGTGGGGGACTATAGGTGAATTTTGTGTGGAGGCAAGTTCTTTTCGCAGGAATTTTAAAAAAATTTTCGGCTTTCAAAGTCTGAAAATGACCCTGCCGGAGCGAAAAAAAACAGACTCTGAAGGCGGAAAGCAACCCCGTTGGGGTAGCGAGAGAGAGAAATCGGTCGAATACCTGGGGGTAGCTTTGCAACCCCAGGCTTTAGGGGATTGTCACGTTATGACGTAAAAAACGACGCCTTTTTGTCCTATACACATGAACTTTCCGGATGAAGCAGTTTTTTCAGCCCCGGAGTGAACTTGGATAAATTCCGTCATTGACCAGGTTGGCGATTGCTTTGACGACGCGGTCTTTGTCTTCGGGATAAGTAACGCCGAACCAGGAGCTGTCGGTGTCCAGAACGTTGACGGTCGCACGACCTGCGTGGATTATCTCTGCTACGGTATTTGGGATGAAGCATTCGGATTTTAGTTCCGTTCCACGCGTGTCGAGAAAGTGCCTGAGCGAGTTCTCCAGGTCAGAAAATGCAGCGGGAGTAAAGCCCCAAAAGTTCATCGAAACGGGGGTGTCTTCGGCTAAAACAGAATCTTCACAGGCAATTTCTCCGGATGGTTTTCGTTCGATACTCACCTTTTCTGTTACGTGAAGCAGTTCGCCCTTGCCGTTGATCTCACAGACTCCGCGCGAAACGCTCCCGTGTTCAGAAAGGGTGTTGCTGAGGCGAAAGCCGACCATTGCGTGCCGTGTTTGTGTGTCCTGAGCTGAGGCTACAAAAAAATCTGCTATTTTCTGGTAGGGATCGCGCCCGTAAAAATCGTCTGCATTGATAGACAGAAAAGGCGATGTTACGGCATTACGGGCACACCAGATCGCGTGGGTGGTGCCCCAGGGCTTTTGACGCTCGGGGGGTGTTTTGAATCCATCCGGAAGTTCCGGCAACTCCTGAAAGACATAGTCCACATCGACCTGTTGCTCGAAATTTTTTCCAACCTGCTCGCGAAATTCTTTTTCAAAGTCTCTGCGGATCACAAAAACAACACGGCTAAAGCCTGCCTGCAAAGCATCGTAAACTGAGTAGTCGAGTATTTTTTCTCCGCCTGGTCCCATGGGGTCGAGTTGCTTGAGGCCGCCGTAGCGACTGCCCATTCCTGCGGCTAAGATAAGAAGCGTCATGTCCATGGGGAGAAACTAACAAGATGAGTTTGCCTGGAAAGTGAAAAAAATAATGTGATACCTTCTCCCGGTTTTGCGAGTCTTACGATGCTGGATTTTTATTTGAAAATTAGTATTTTAAGCTCATGGCGCATTTACTCTCAGAAACTCCGAAGCAGGATTTGCCTCGCGAAAAGCTGGCCCGGCTTGGGGCAGCGGCTCTTTCGGATGCGGAGTTGCTGGCGATTTTTATTCGGACGGGAGTCAGGGGGAGAAATGCTTTGCAGGTGGCTGGCGATCTGCTGCGTGAGCGTGGAGGGATTCTCGAACTGGCCAGGAGCACGCGCGAGGAAATTATCAAAGCGGGGGCGGGAATTGGGCCAGCGAAGGCGACGGAACTCCTCGCGGCCTTTGAAATCGGGCGTCGTCTGGCGCGTGGGGTAGAGGATAAACCGGTTCTGAATTCTCCGGCTGTAATTTATGAGGTGCTGGGAGTGGAATTTCAGAATCTGCCGCATGAGGTTTTGCGTGTGGTGCTGGTGGATGCCCGGCTGCGCCTGATTCGGATGGAAACGATCTCTTCGGGCAGTCTGACCGAGACGGTTGCTCATCCTCGGGAGATTCTGCGTCCGGCTTTACTGCGCTCTGCTTACGGGATTATTTTGATTCACAATCATCCCTCGGGGGACCCGAATCCGAGTTCTGCGGATATTCGCTTGACTAAAAATATTTCGGAGGCTGCCGAGTTGCTGCAGATTCAGTTTGTCGATCATCTGATTTTTGGAATTTCCAGAGGTGGAGCCTTGCCTTACTGTAGTTTGC